>URZB01000018.1 GCA_900552295.1 uncultured Collinsella sp. | reverse complement strand
GAGCCTTATCGTCGGCAGCGTCAGATGTGTATAAGAGACAGAGCTTACACCATGCGATTTCATTATAGAGGTAGGCGCGGCGTGCATCATCCTCCGACAAATTACCCAGCTTCTCTTCAAAACCTTGAATATCAGCTTTAAGCTTGTCGGCATCGACGGTCGCCAAATCGCAAGCGCGCTCGGCGAGAACGGTCACGACATCGTCCGCAACCTGGGCATAGCCGCCGGCCACGGCAAACGTGTGGTCGACAGTGCCCATGGCCTTATCGGAAACGCGAACGTAACCGCGGTCGATCGTGCAGATCTCGCTGGAGTGAGCAGGCAGAACGCCAAACTCGCCATCCGTGGACGGAATCGACACAAACGCAGCGTCGCCCTCATAGGCGCAGCTCACGGGGCACACGATGCGGATACGCATAACCTACTTCTCCCCCATCTTGCGGGCGCGCTCGCGCACGTCCTCAATCGTGGAAGCATAGCGGAAAGCCTGCTCAGGCAGGTCATCGGCCTTGCCGTCGACAATCTCGGCGAAAGAGCGGACGGTATCCTCGACGCGGACGTAGACACCGGGGTTGCCGGTGAACTTCTCGGCGACGTGGAAGGACTGCGAGAGGAACTGCTGAATCTTACGGGCACGGTTGACCGTAAGGCGCTGCTCCTCGGACAGCTCGTCCATACCCAGAATGGCGATGATGTCCTGAAGGTCGGAGTACTCCTGCAGGAGCTCCTGGACCTTGACGGCGACACGGTAGTGCTCCTCGCCAACGATCGAGGGATCGAGAGCGTCGGAGGAAGACGCAAGCGGGTCGATAGCCGGGAACAGGCCGAGCGACGAAATGCTACGCGAAAGAACCGTGGTGGCATCGAGGTGCGTAAACGTCGTGGCAGGCGCCGGGTCGGTCAGGTCGTCTGCGGGGACGTAGACAGCCTGGACGGAGGTAATGGAGCCCGTCTTGGTCGAGGTAATGCGCTCCTGGAGGTCGCCCATCTCGGTTGCCAGCGTGGGCTGGTAACCAACGGCGGACGGCATACGGCCCAGCAGTGCGGAAACCTCGGAACCTGCCTGAGAGAAGCGGAAGATGTTGTCGATGAACAGCAGAACGTCCTGGCCGCGATCGCGGAAGTACTCAGCGGTGGTAAGGCCGGCCAGACCGATGCGCAGACGCGCTCCGGGCGGCTCGTTCATCTGACCATAGACCAAGCAGGTCTTGTCGATAACGCCAGACTCGCTCATCTCGAGGAACAGGTCGGTGCCCTCGCGGGTACGCTCGCCGACGCCGGTGAACACCGAGGTGCCGCCGTGCTCCTGGGCGAGGTTATTGATGAGCTCCTGAATCAGAACGGTCTTGCCGACGCCGGCGCCGCCGAACAGACCTGTCTTGCCGCCACGGATGTAGGGCTCAAGCAGGTCGACGGCCTTGATGCCGGTCTCGAAGATCTCGGTCTTGGTGGTGAGCTCGTCGAAACGGGGCGCTGCATGGTGGATGGGGTAGAACTCCTCCACCTCGGGCATAGGCTTGCCGTCGACGGGCTTGCCCATGACGTTCCAAATGCGGCCGAGCGTCTCGGGGCCAACAGGCATCTTCATGGGCTCACCGGTATCGGTGGCGATGAGGCCGCGCTGCAGGCCGTCGGTCGAGGACATGGCGACCGTGCGGACGACGCCGCCCGGAAGCTGGCTCTCGACCTCGAGGATCGTGCTCAGATGACCGATCGGGGTCTCGGCCTCGACCGTGAGCGCGTTGTAGATCGGGGGCACCGCGCCGTCAAACTTGACGTCGACGACAGGGCCGATGATTCGCACGATGCGACCATCACCGGCAGTCGTCTTCTTGGTGGCTTCCTCGACCGCAAGCTTTACGGTGTTATTAGCCATTACTGTTCCTCCAATGCTGAGGCTCCGCCGACGATCTCGTTAATCTCGGTCGTGATCGAAGCCTGGCGCACGCGACTATACGTGCGGGTAAGGGTCGAGATGATCGCGGTGGCGTTTTCCGTCGCGGAGTGCATGGCCTTGCGGCGTGCACCCTGCTCGGCAGCCGCCGAATCGATCAGGGCCTGGTAGATGACCGTCAGGATATAAGACGGCACAAGCTTGCCGAGAACATGCTCGGGAGAGGGCACGAACTCGAACGTGGACGAGATGCGCTTAGGGGCGTCGGTCTCGTTCTTACGCGGACCGTGGGCCATAGCGATCATCTCGGGATCGAGCGGCAACAGATGCTCGACGCGAAGCTCCTGATCCACGCGGTTCTTGGCGTGGTGGTAGACAAGCTCGACACGGTCAAGCTCACCGGCACGATACGCATCGCAGATATGAGAGGAGATCATGCGGGCCTGATTGAAATCGGGCTCAGAGGAGTTGCCCTCAAAGTGCATGACAACATTTGCGCGGTCACGGAAATACGTGGCCGGCTTACGCCCGCACGCGATGATCTCGCATTCGATGCCGTCGTTCGCCCAAGAAGCGGCGAGCTTTTCGGCCGTGCGCTCCACCGTCGTATTGAAACCGCCGGCAAGGCCGCGGTCCGAGGCAATAACGACAATCAGGCCATGCTTGACGCTCTCATGCTTCTGCAGCATGGGATCGGTGCCCGAACAGGAGGCGTCGCCGGCGACCGTCAACATGACGTCGGTCAGCGCCTCCTTATAGGGCTCGGCCTGCTTGGAGCGATCGAGGGCACGACGAATCTTGGCCGTAGAGACCATCTCCATCGTGCGCGTGATCTGCTTGGTCGTGGTAACCGAGGAGATTCGCTTCTTAATGTCGCGAAGGTTGGCCATGGGGCTTAGTTCTCCTCTGATCCAGAAACATCCGAATGGTGCTTGGCCATGAACTGCTGCTTGAAGTCGCCGATGACGCGCAAGAGCTCAGCCTTGGTGTCATCATCGATCTTCTTGGCGCGAACCTTGTCGAGCAGCGAACCAAAGCCATTGTCCATGTACTCGATGAGCTCGGCACGGAAGGGCAGCACGTCGGCGATCTCCAGGTCATCCAGGAAGCCCTCGTTGCCAGCGAACAGCGTAACGATCTGCTCGCCAACCTCAAACGGCTTGTAACGCGGCTGCTTCAGGAGCTCGGTCATGCGAGCACCGTGGGTCAGCTGCTTCTGAGTAGCCTCGTCGAGGTCGGAGCCGAACTGCGTAAAGCCAGCGAGCTCCTGATAGGAAGCGAGGTCCAGACGGAGGTTGCCGGCGACCTGCTTCATGGCCTTGGTCTGCGCATCGCCACCGACGCGGGACACGGAGATACCCACGTCGACTGCCGGGCGCTGACCCTGGAAGAAGAGCTCGGACTGCAGGTAGATCTGACCATCGGTAATGGAAATGACATTGGTCGGAATGTAGGCCGAGACGTCGCCGTCCTGGGTCTCGATGATCGGCAGTGCCGTCATGGAGCCGTAACCGTTCTTCTTGGACATCTTGACGGCACGCTCGAGCAGACGAGAGTGCAGGTAGAAGATGTCGCCAGGATAGGCCTCGCGTCCGGGCGGACGATGCAGCGTCAGCGACATCTGACGGTAGGCCACAGCCTGCTTGGACAGGTCGTCGTAGATGACGAGCACGTGGCCGCCAGGGTTGGTCTCGCTGGCGGGCTTGCCGTCCTCGCCGTTGTACATAAAGAACTCGCCAATAGCGGCACCGGCCATAGGCGCGATGTACTGCATAGGGGCGGAATCGGCAGCGGTGGCCGAAACGATGATGGTGTAGTCGAGCGCACCGTGCTGAGCGAGGGTCTCGCGGATGTTGGCGACCGTGGAGGCCTTCTGGCCGATGGCGACATAGATGCAGACCATGCCCTTGCCGCGCTGGTTGAGGATAGCGTCGATGGCGATGGCGGTCTTACCGGTCTTACGGTCACCGATGATGAGCTCACGCTGACCGCGGCCAATAGGCACCATGGAGTCGATAGCGAGCAGACCGGTCTGAACCGGCTCGCACACCGGGGTACGATCGATGACGCCGGGAGCCTTGAACTCGATGGGGCGACGGTGCGTAGCGACGATGTCGCCCAGGCCGTCGATGGGCTGGCCGAGCGGATTGACGACGCGGCCGAGCATGGCACGGCTCACGGGGATATCCATAACGCGGCCAGTGGTGCGGCACTCGTCGCCTTCCTTGATGGAGTCGACGGCACCGAACAGAACGGCGCCGACCTCGTCACGGTCAAGGTTCTGGGCAAGGCCGAAGACGGTCTCACCGGTATCGGAGCTCTTGAACTCCAGAAGCTCGCCTGCCATGGCGCTCTTGAGGCCGGAGACGCGCGCGATGCCGTCGCCTACCTCATCGACCGTTGAAACCTCATGCGTATCGACCGTCGCGGAGAGGCTCGTGAGCTGCTCCTGCAGTTTCTTGGCGATATCCTGGGCATTGAGGGTTTCGGACATTAGGCTTCACCTCCGTACGAATTAGCAGAGTTTGCGAGGGTCTCCTGCGCGATGCGCAGCTGCGTCTTGACGGAAATGTCACGACGCTCGCCGCGGGCCTCGAGCACCAGGCCGCCCACGATAGACGGGTCGACCTGCTCGATAAGGAATACCTTGCGGCCGAAGTCCTGCTCGCATTTCTTAGTGATGGTTTGACGCAGCTCGTCGTCGAGCGGGATCGCCGTGGTGACGGTCACGCCCACTACATCCTCGTCTTCCTCGGCAACATACTTAAAGGCAGCTGCCACCTTGGGAAGAAGGTCGAGCTGGTCGCGCTTGGACATGGTGTCGAGCACGGCGATGATCTCGGGGCTGGCAGAAGCCAAGCGCTCGATCATCTCGAGGTCCTCAAACACATGGTCCTCGGCCTTAGCGGCTTCCAGAAGGGAGCGCGCGTAGGTCTCGAGCACCTTGTCCTGATAGCGGCTAGTCGGCATTCAGGCTACCTGCTTCCTGGATGTAGCGCTCGATGAGCTTCTTCTGCTCGGCATCGTCCTCGAGTGCCTCGCCCACGATCTTGGTGGCGACGGCAACGGACAGGTCGGCGATGGAGCTCGCGGCACCGGCGTAAATGGACTTGCGCTCGTCCTCGACGGTCGTATGGGCCTTGGCGATGATCTCCTCGGCCTCCTTGTGAGCAGCCTCGATGATACGGGCGCGCTCGGACTCGGCGTCCTTACGGGCCTCGAGAACGATGTCGGCAGCCTGACGACGGGCGTCGGTGACGATCGAGTCGGACTCAGCGCGCTTGGCGATAGCCTCCTGCTTGGTCTTCTCGGCCTCGTCGAGGCTCTCCTCGATCTTCTTGCCGCGCTCCTCCATGGTTTTCATGATGCCCGGCAGGGCGACCTTTGCCAGCACGATCCAGATGATCAGGAAGGCGATAAGCGCCGGGATGAACTCCGCCATCTTAGGGATGAGGATGTCCGCACCGGCAGCGCCGTCCTCGGCGAACGCGGAAACCGGCATAAGCAGCGCGGCCGCGGACGCGGAGAGTGCGATCGCGCTCTTCTGGGATGAAAGATTCATACTTGACGCTCCGTGCTATTTAACGATCAGCGCGACAACGAAGCCGATCAGAGCCAGAGCCTCGCCGAAGGCGGAGCCCATGATGAAGACGGTGAACACGCGGCCCTGGACCTCAGGCTGACGGGCCATAGCACCCGTAGCACCCAGAGCAGACAGGCCGATAGCAAGACCAGCGCCGATAACACCGAGACCGTAACCGATAACTCCCACGATTCCTCCTTTGTCGTGCGTGTCTTATTTCACGCAGGATAACCTTTTTATAACTGCCGGGCTCCATGGGTACGGGCACCGGCGGTTTTACGAATTGCCTTACCTTTAAGGCGCGAACGGAAGACTACTCCTCCTCCGCGACCTCCTCTGCCTCGGAGACATACACGGCGGTAAGGACCGTGAAGACGTAAGCCTGGATGGCGCCGACCACAAGCTCGATCGCATAGATCAGGATGAGGATGGCAAGCCAGGCCAGCGAAGGCAGGGCGCCGACGGCGTGGGCCGCGGAAACCTGCTGAAGCAGCGGCTGCATGAACATGCTCGCCATGATGGCGAACGAGCCCATGACCACGTGTCCTGCGAACATGTTGCAGAACAGACGGACGGCAAGCGTGATGAGGCGCAGGAAGGTCGAGAAAAGCTCGACGACCCACACGAGCACGTTCATCGGGAAGCTCACGCCCTGCGGGGCGAGGCTCTTGATGTAGCCGATCACGCCGTGAGCCTTGCATCCGTAGTAGATGAAGTACACGAAGGCGAAAATGGCGAGTGCGGCGGTGGAGCCGATTGCGCCGGTGCCGGGCTTCATTCCCGGGATCAGGCCGATCATGTTATTGATCAGGATGAACAGGAAAAGCGAGCACAGGAACGGGAAGTGCTTCTTCCAGTTCTCACCCACGACACCCTTGCCGATATCGTTCTCGACGTACTCGATGATGTACTCGAAACCGTTGACGAAGAAGCCCTTGGGAACCAGGGTCTGCTTCTTCTTGAACACGGCCAGGACGATCAGGAGCACGATCGTGGAGACGATCAGCCAAAACGAGTACTGCGTGATGCCGCAGCTCAGATCGCCCACGACAGGGGTGGAGCTGAACTCGCTGACCAGATGATTAATCTCATCAGGCAGCTTTTCAAAAATATCCACGACTTACCTTTCGACCTCATGAGGATCTCGCAGCGCCTTGGCGACGCGAACCGCGCAGGCGGCCATAAAGGCCACGAAGCCGATCGCCTCGCCCAGGAGGAACATGCGAAATGCCTCTCCGAACAACACAAACACAACCAAGGTAAAGACAAGCAACGCGATTGCCGAGACCGCGAGACTCACCATACCCTTGAGCATGTCCGCATTCTGCTTATCGTCAAGAACCGGCTTGAGCGTAAAGACAAAGGGAAGGAAGGCAATCGCGCCCGCGATGGCACCTGCAACGATAGCGAGCAGATCGGCTATCTGAAACACTGGCGTCCTCACTTTCCTTTTTTATCGCCTCACAGGACAGTTCCCGCCAAACATTGGTGACTATTGTACGAGCCAATCGCTAAAGTACAACCGAAAAAGCATCGGTTAATACGCACCTGTTCGTTTTCTTAAGACCTTCTTTATGCCGCAGGTACGGTAATACGTTTTTCTCGAACCCTGCAGGGCAAAACGTCCGTTAACAGGAGTGCGCGCGGTCGCCTTTTGTTCGACCGCGCGCACCGTTTCTTCGTATTTGCAGCCGCGGCCGTCTTAGCCCAGCGACTAGAGCGTGCCGAAGATGCGGTCGCCGGCGTCGCCGAGGCCGGGAACGATGTAGGCGGCCTCGTTGAGATGGTCGTCGATGGCGCACGTATAAATATGTACGTCGGGGTCCTTTTCGGTCAGTGACTTGAGGCCCTCGGGCGCGGCGACGATGCACAGCATGCGGATATCCTTGACACCGCGCTCGCGCAGGTAGCTGATGGCCATCTCGGCCGAACCGCCCGTGGCGAGCATGGGGTCGACGACCAGGCAGATGCGCTGGTCGATATCCTTGGGCATCTTGCAGTAATACTCGTGCGGCTCGTGGGTGACCTCGTCGCGCTCCATGCCGATGTGGCCCACGCGAGCGGAGGGCACCAGGTCGAGGATACCGTCGACCATGCCAAGGCCCGCACGCAGGATGGGCACGATGGCGAGTTTCTTGCCGGCAAGCTGTTTGAACGTGGCGGTAGTGATGGGGGTCTCGACCTCGACGTCTTCCATAGGCAGGTCGCGCATGGCCTCGTAGCCGTCAAAAAGCGCGAGCTCGCGCACAAGCTGGCGGAACTGGTTGGTGCCGGTGTTTTTGTCGCGCAGGATCGACAGCTTGTGCTGGACGAGCGGATGATCGACAAGCGTCACACGGGACGCATCGTAGGTGACGGTCATGGGTTGATTGCCCCTTTCGTTGCAGCCGCAAAACGGCCTTGCTGACAAGGCGCGCAGCAATGTTGCCGCCGCACGCCATGCATAAGTTTAGCGGTTTGTTGTATCGAGCAGCCCATCGCAGCCCTACTGTGCGGTACTGAGCGAGCGCTTGACTGCATCACGCCAGCCCGCAAGGTTTTGCTCGCGACGCTCGGCGGACATATGGGGAAGGAAGGTCCTAACGATCTGGGCATTTTGCTCCAGCTCTTCAAGGTCTTCCCAATAGCCGACGGCAAGACCCGCCAAGTACGCGGCACCGATTGCCGTGGTCTCCACCGTCTCGCATTGCAGCACGGGGATATCCAGCAGGTCGGCCTGGAATTGCATGATGAACTCGTTGCGTGAGGCGCCGCCATCGACGGACAGGCGCTCAATCGAAAGTCCCACGTCCTGCTCCATGGCGCGCAGCACGTCATAACTCTGGTAGGCCATGGACTCGCAGGCCGCACGCACAATGGTCGCGCGACTCGAGGCACCGGTCAGGCCGCACACGATACCGCGGGCACGCGGGTCCCACCAGGGAGCGCCCAGGCCAGCGAAGGCGGGGACGAAGTAGCAGCCCTCGTTGTCGTTGATCGAAGCGGCGAGTTGTGCCGACTCGCTCACGCTCGAGATGATGCCCATGTTGTTGCGAAGCCAGTTCATCGTTGAACCGGCGGCAAAAATAGAGCCCTCGAGCGCATAGCTGACTTTGCCGTCCGCAGCGATACCGATGGTGGAGACCAGGCCATTCTTGGATTCGACGATCTCGTCACCGGTGTTCATGAGCATAAAGCAGCCCGTGCCATAGGTGTTTTTGGTCTGGCCGGGATAGAAGCAGCAGTGGCCGAACAGCGATGCCTGCTGGTCGCCCGCCACGCCCATGATGGGCGGCATGTTGGTCATGATGTCGCTCGCGACGCGGCCGTAGTCGCCCGAGCTCCAGCGAACCTCGGGCATCATGGAACGTGGAACGTCAAAGAGCGCCAGCAGGTCGTCGTCCCAATCGAGCGTATGGATATTAAAGAGTGCCGTGCGGCTGGCATTGGTGTAGTCGGTGGCAAAGACCTGGCCGCCGGTGAGGTTGTAGATGAGCCAGGTGTCGATGGTGCCAAACATGAGGTCGCCCGCCGCCGCGCTCTCGCGTGCGCCGTCGACGTTGTCGAGAATCCACTGCACCTTGGAGGCCGAGAAATACGGGTCAAGCGTAAGTCCCGTGCGGGAGCGCACCAGCTCCTCGCAACCCTGTTCAACCAACGCGTCGATCGCCGGCGCGGTACGACGGCACTGCCATACGATGGCGTTATAGATGGGCTGGCCGCTCACGCGGTCCCAGACCACCGTGGTCTCGCGCTGGTTGGAGATGCCGATGGCGGCGATGCGATCGGAATGGATGCCGCTCTTAAACTGAACCTCCATCATCACGCCGATCTGGCTGGCAAGCACCTCCGTGGGATCCTGCTCCACCCAGCCGGGGCGCGGGAAGCTGGTTTTGACGCTACGACGCGCCTGGGCAACGATGCAGCCGTATTCGTCGACAATGGCCGCGAGTACCGAGGTAGTGCCGCAGTCGAGCGCCATGATGTAGGAACCGCCAAAGTTAAACGAGGCATCTTCCATGCCCAGGCTGCCCAGATTCAACGACATCGCTTACACCCTTCTATTGCATCGGGTCGGACAGGACCCGCTCGATCTCTGATGCGGGAAGTGCGCCTTGGCGCAGGATCTGGAGCCCGCCGTGCTGGAACGACACGATGGTCGAGGCGTCGCGACACGGGGTCTCACCGGCGTCGACGGCAACATCGACCCCCTCCAGGATGCGACCCTCGACGGCGGCAAAGCTTGCCGGCGAAGGCGCGCCGTGCGTGTTGGCGCTCGTGCAGGCAAGGGGACTGCCGCAGGCGCGGATGAGCGCTTGGACCACGGGAGAGGCCGAAGCGCGCAGGGCCACGGTGTCGTCGGCAGCGCGCATAAAGGTCGGCACGCAGGGGGCTGCCTTGACCACGATAGTCAGGGCTCCCGGCCAGCATCGTCGCGCGAGTACGCGGGCATCTTCCGGGATATCCACGCCATAGCGGTCGAGTGCTTCGACGCCATCGACCAGCCAAGCGACGGTTTGCGTGAGCTCACGTTGCTTGAGAGTGAAGATACGGCGATAGCCGGTGCCGAGTGCAGGAACTGCGGCGCCATTGACGGCAGCCTGCGGATCGCGCGGCCACGATGGGAATTCGCTTGTATCTTGGGGCACGGCGCCCGAGAAGGCGTTGACTGCCACGGCGACACCGTAGACGGTCTCGGTCGGAATCAAGGCCAGGCCGCCGCGGCCGAGCACCTCGGCCGTGCGCTCGACGGCAAGCCGATGCGGCTCGCGCGTTCCCTCGTATACCCGATAGACCGTCTGCATGTGTATGCCAGCCCCTTACGCTCCGGTGCAAGTTTGTTTACTGTGGGGCATTCTCGCACGAAACATTCAACCTATTTGCCCAGAGCGCATGTTGGTTTGGTGAGCGGCTCTAGTAGTCGGTGAAAGTGAGGGGGTTAATTGAAGATTTTTAGCGCGCAAGCGTAACGGTACGATCGGGAAACTCGATGCTTGCAACCAGTTTTCCGCCGAGGCTCTCTGCGTACCTGCTCAGCGTGTCGAGCCTCATCGAACCCAACTCCCCACGCTCGAGCTCGGATACACGTTTTTGAGAAACGCCCATCGACTGGGCGACCGACGCCTGTGTTAGATCTTTTAACCTGCGAATCTGAGCAAGCTTATAGGCTTCGATACGATCGCGAGTCCTCTCCTGCTCGGCGGTAATGGAGTCGCGTGTTATCCCGCGAGATTCCATATACTCATGCAGTTCCATCTCGATCGAGCCTCCTTACGTGGCGACGGTATATTTGCTCGGCCCTTGGAATGTTGATCGCATACCAACCGTTCCATTTTGCCCTTGACGATCCCGCTCGCGACTTATCACCCGCCAATAGCAATACCGCCTGGCGCTTGGGGTCAAAGGCGAAGAGGATGCGAATCACCTGCCCACCACACGACGTCACTCTCAGCTCCTTTAAATGATGAAGCTTCGAGCCCTTTACGCGGTCAACCAGCGGACGACCAAGGCTGGGACCTTCCTTCTCGAGCACCAAAAGGTCTGCATAAATCTGCTTCAGCGTAGCTTCATCCTGCTCATCAAGCCAAGGTTCAATGTAATCAAGCACGATACGGTACCGATGCAGCTGATTTGACATACCTTTCTCCTTCTATAGTAGAAGTTTTACGGTATATTGCAAGGACAAACTTGCGCAAATGTCTACTTATTCAGCTTAAATACGCTGTTTGGGCTCGGTGACGATGGCTCGAACGATGCGGGGACGATCGGTGAGGTCGTGGACGATACGCACGTCCGAAAGGCCTGCCTGGCGACAGAGCTCGGCCGCGGCATCGAGGGCGCCCTCGTAGAGCTCGCAGGCAAACAGGCCGCCGGCGCGCAGCATGTAAGGCGCCGCATTGAGCAGGCGGCGGAAGATGTCCAGGCCGTCGGCACCGCCCTCGAGCGCCAAGTCGGGCTCAAAGTCCTTGACCTCGTGCGGCAGCGAGCGCATGACGCCGGTCGGGATGTAGGGCGGGTTGGAAACGAGCACGTCGAAGGTGCCCCACTCTTCGCGGGGAATGGAGCTCACCAGGTTGGTGAGACTAAAGGCAACCTCATCTGCCGTGAGGCCGAGCGCGTCGCGGTTTTTGGTGGCCAGATCGATGGCGCGCGGCTCGATATCGGTGGCGGTGCAGGTAACGTGGCCGCGGCGCTCCCAGGCAAGGGAGAGCGAGATGCAACCCGTGCCGCAGCCGACCTCGAGAACGCGGGCGATACGGGGCTCGGCTGGGGCAGGCGCAGCGGCATCCTGAGCCGAAGCCGTCTCCTGGCCGGCACCCTCGATGGCGATGCCGTATTCGTCGAGCTCGGGCTCGGCGGCTTCCGCGGCTTCGGCTTCTGCTGCCTGCGCGGCGGCTTCCTCGGCCTCGCGGTCGGCCAGCTCCTCGGCATAGGCGCGGCTGCCCAATACGTCGCCGCCTAGCGCCGCCTCATCGGCAGCCGTCAGGTTAGCGGCACGGCGCTCGGCGGCCGCGCGTTCGTCTGCCAGCGCGGCCTCGGCCTTGCGTGCCTCCTCGACCTCATCGTTCCAAGGCAGCTCCACGCGCTGACGGGCAGCAGCCTCGGGGCTCAGCACCTCGGCATCCAGATAATTGAGGACTTCCTCGACGAGCATCTCGGTCTCGGGGCGCGGAATGAGCACGCCGGGGGCGCACGCGACGTCGATCATGCGAAACTGCGTGCTGCCGGTGATGTACTGCAGCGGTTCACCTTTAGCGCGACGAACAACGGCCGCGTGCATGGTCTCGAGCTGAGCCGCGTTAAGCGTCTCGTCCATGCGCATATATAAGTCGATGCGTGCCAAACCCGTGGCAGCGCAGAGCAGCCACTCGGCAGAAAGACGGGGGTGCTCCTCGCCGCGCTCGGCCAGGTACTCCTTGGTCCACTCGAGACAACGCTTGATGGTCCAAATCTCGTTTGCCATGGGGCCCTCCCCTCTTAAGCGCCGGGCGGCGCGCGAATGTCGGAGCAGATTGTACGCGAGGCCAGCGCTTGGCAAGGGACGATTGAAGGCGATTATCGATAATCAGCCCAGAATTTTGCACCGGGCTTGCTCAAAGTGTTCATTCGCTGACGTCTAAATTTGCATTCGTCAAGCTTTTGGCAAGGTTGCCCCAAAACTGACCAATATCCAACCAAGAACTTGCCAAATCACTTGACGAACGACGCGGTAAAAACCACCCCGCGACTTCTCGGACGATTTTTTCGAGCATTATTTTTAAAAATGATAAGTAACTTTAAGCAGGTAAACAACTTAATTGTTATTAAAGAAGATTGAATAAACTCACAAAGCAATGTGCCCAACCTAGTCATTGGGGACGCTCTTATTTGACTAGTCGTTTAAGAACGTCCCCAATGACTACTAAGCCAGGAGTGTCCCAAACTGCCGGTAGAAAAGGAACGTCCCTAAGTGCCAACTAATCAATTGCCGTCTTCGGCAGCGATGGCAACGCCGCAGGTAGAGGACGGACAGCGAGCGGGTCGCATTTGAGACAAGGTG
>URZB01000017.1 GCA_900552295.1 uncultured Collinsella sp. | reverse complement strand
CGTGCACATCGAGACGTACTGCGAAGACGAACCTGCGCTGCGTGCCCGGCTGAAGCGCGAGGGGCGTTCGGCTGCTTTTACGGGCAAGACTCCTGCAGATTTTGAGGCATGGAAGATTGCGACCAGGACTCGTCTGTACGATGTTTTGGGCCTTTCGCTTATGGACCGCGTCCCGATTGAGATTCGTGAGCTCAGCCGCGTGCGGGTTGCCGGCGGCATCGTGCGCACCCATGCGATGTTGCAGGTCGAGCGCGATGTTTGGATGCCGTTCTACCTGCTCGAGCCGCAGTCGCCTAAGCTCGATGCACACGGCCGCAAGTGTTGCTATATCTGCCCGCATGGCCATCAGGGAGCAGGCGCCGCAAGTGTTGCGGGCGTGACGGGCGTGCCGGCGGTCGATGATGCTGTGCGTAAGTTCAATTACGACTACGGTCTGCGTTTGGCGCGTATGGGTTACGTGACCGTCTGCCCCGACGCACGCGGTTGGGGATACCGTCGTGACTGGAAGGGCCAGGGCGATGACGAGAACAGCTTTCTGCGCGGCACGTGCCTAAACCAGGCGCGCATGGCCGAGCCGCTGGGACTTACCGTTGCGGGTCTCAACGCCTGGGATAACATGCGTCTGATCGATTACCTAGAGGCGCGCGGCGACATTGCCATGGACGACCTGGGCTGTTTTGGCTTTTCGGGCGGCGGATACATGACGCTGTATCTGGCGGCGCTCGACCCACGCGTATGTAAGACGTTTGTCTCGGGCTACCTGTACGGTGTCGATGATTCGCTGCTGCACCTCAACGGCAATTGCAGCTGCAACTACACACCCGGACTTTGGCGCTTGCTCGACATGGGCGATATTGCCTCGCTTATTGCGCCGCGCCCGTTGTTAGTGCAGAGCTGCGAAGAAGATCATCTGAACGGTTCGCGCGGGCTGAAAAATGTCGATGAACAGCTCGAGATCGTGCTCGATGCCTACAAGTTGCTGAGTCGCAGAGATGGCCTGCGGCACGAGGTGTGTCCGGGTGAACACCATCTGGGAGTGACACATCTTGTCGAGGATATCGAATGGCTCGATTCGCACGTTGCGAAATGCGACCGTGCATAGCCCCTCGGCATGCTGCAAATAAACGGTACGTACCTGTATGGCCGCCAATGGGCGGATGAGGAGAAGATTATGGAAACGAAGAACTTGAGTGAATCGACCATTTGCTGCTTTGGCGATTCGACCACATGGGGGGATAACGGATGCGGCGCAGGCGGCAACGACATCTCTTGGACTTCGCATCTGGGCGCGTTGCTGGGAGGTGCAGTCGTCGAGAACTTTGGCATCAAGGGTTCGCGTATCGCCATCAAGGCCGACCGCAGCGATTCATTTGTCGAGCGCTTGGACGGCATCGACGATGCGGCCGATGTCTATGTTGTCTTTGGCGGCGTTAACGACTTTAGCCGCAACGTGCCGCTTGGCGAGTTGGGCAGCACCGATGTGCATGAGTTCTATGGTGCGGTCGACTATCTGATCCGAACCATCACGGCGCGCTCACCTCAGGCAAAGCTCGTGTTTATGACGCCATGCAAGACGAGTGGTAAGCACGAGAAGGATATCCCGGCAAGCGACGAGCTCAACCACCTGGGGTTGACGCAGGCCGCCTACGTGCGAGCGATGCTTGAAGTCTGCGACCGCTACTCCGTGCCGGTGATTGACCTGTATGCGCAAAGCGGCATCAGCCCGTTTTTGCCGGAGCACCGCGAGCTCTATATGCCGGACGGTCTGCATTACAGTCCTGCCGGCTATGAGCGCCTGGCGCATCGCATCGCCGCGGGTCTCACCGCCGTTTGCCGCTAAAAGTCTGCCGTTTGCGGGGAATATAGGGTTAACGTTCACCCTATATTCCCCGTTCGCGTTACACTAGGGGTAACGTTCACCTATCATTAACGTCAGAGGGGACAGCAATGGGTTGCAATCAAATCCTGGACCGTTATATCGAGCAGTTGATCGAAACCTCTACGCCGCAGGCGCCGGCTTGGAATATCGAAAAGATTCGTGCCGGTAAGGAGAACACCTGGAACTATATCGACGGCTGCATGATCAAGGCGCTCATCGAACTGTACGAGATCACGGGCGAGCAGCGCTACCTGACCTTTGCCGACGACTATATCGATTTCTTTGTCCAGGACGACGGCACCATCAAGCATTACAACCCGCAGGAGTACAACCTCGATAACGTCAATGCGGGCAAGACCCTCTACAAGCTCTATGACCTGGTGGGCAAGCCCAAGTATCGCGCCGCCATGGATACCATCTATCGTCAGCTCGAAACCCAGCCGCGTACCAAAGAGGGCGTGTTTTGGCACAAGGCCGTCTATCCCAACCAGATCTGGCTCGACGGCATGTATATGGCGCAGCCGTTCTACATGCAGTATGAGCTGAGCTTCCACAACCGTCGTGCCTGCTCGGACAGCTTCCATATGTTCCAGGTTGTGCATGACCTGATGCGCAACCCCCTCAACGGTCTGTACTATCACGCTTACGACGCGAGCCGCAAACAGTTCTGGTGCGACCCGGTCACCGGCCTTTCGGCTAACTTCTGGCTGCGCGCCGAGGGCTGGTTTGCCATGGCGCTCATCGACACCTGGGAGCTTATGCCGCCTTCGATGTCGGCCGAGAAGGACGAGATCCGCAAGATGTTCCACGATCTGATCGACGCCATGCTGCCGTATCAGGACGAGAAGACCGGCATGTGGCACCAGGTCATCAACCTGCCCAATATCGCCCCCAACTACCTGGAGGAGTCGGGCAGCGCCATCTTTGCCAACGCCATCATGAAGGGCGTGCGTCTGGGCGTGCTGGGCGAGCGTTACTACCAGTACGGCCGTCGCGCCTTCGACGGCATCTGCGAGACCTGCCTGTCCGAGTATGACGGGCAGCTGGCGCTCGACAACATCTGCCTGGTTGCGGGCCTGGGCAACACCGCGCACCGCGAGGGCACGTTTGATTACTACATGAGCGAGCCCGTGGTCAAAAATGATGCAAAGGGTGTGGCGCCGCTGGTGCTTGCCTATATCGAGACCATGCATCACGACAAGCTGGCCGGTAAGCGCGATCCGCTCGCCCCCTCGGGCGTGTGCTCCATCGAGGACCCGTTTGGCGGATACACCCCGGGCATCAACGCTCATAAGGGATGTGAATAACGTGGGGGCTATTACTCCGGGCGTACGTTTGCACGACCTTCCGCAGGGAACCGTCGAGGAACGCATTCGCATGGCGGGAGAGCTGGGCTTTTCGTGCATTCAGCTGCCGAGCAAGGTGCTCTACGCATCGATGGGAATCGATCGAGGCGGCCTGACCCGCGAGCTTGCCGACCATTTGCGTGCGGTGCTCGACGAGGCGGGCGTTTCGGTCGCCGTGCTCGGCTGCTATAAGAATCTGGCGACGCCCGATCGCCAACAGCTCATGGATAACTTTGCCGAGTACGAGGCATGCTTGAACTTTGCCCAGATGCTCGGCGGATGCCCGGTTGGCACCGAGACCGGTCGCCCCAATGCGCAGAACCGCGTCGCGGACGACCGCATGACCGACGAGGCACTCGATACGTTTGCAGACGGGCTTGCACGCGTCTGCGATCGGGCCGAGGCCGTGGGTGGGCAAATACTGATCGAGCCCGGTTGGAACGAGACGGTTAATACGCCAGATCGCTGCCGTGAGGTGCTGGAGCGCGTCTCGAGCCCGTCGCTCGGCGTGATCTATGACCCAGTGTCGCTGCTGCACCCCAGTGTCGTTGACGAAGCGCAGGAAATCACAGCGCGCATGCTCTACTTATGCGGCAGCAAGATTCGCGTGCTGCACGCCAAGGATTTTGAGGTCGTCGACAACGAGGACAAAGCCGGTTGGTGCGACGGTACGGGTTCGCGCCTGGTGTGTCACGGCGTGGGCGAGACGGGGCGCTATGACTTTGAGCCCGTGGTGGCCTGGGCGGCTGCCGCCTGCCCTGGGATTCCCTGTGTGGTCGAGAACAGCGTGCCGTCGACGGCGGCTGACTGCCTAGCGACACTCGAGCACATGTCCGCTCGCTGCGGGGCTCCGCATTGCGAGTTGTAGCATCGGCTTTTGCCGTGGCGGTCGATTAAATTTGCCTGACTGGGGCAGCGGTGAAGGATCTTTATCGTCGCCCCATTGGATTGAATCAAAAAGGGGAGTTGCGTGGCTATCCACATTGTCGAAGAGGCGAATCGTTGCCTAGGTTGTAAAAGGGCGTTCTGTCAGATTAAGGGCTGCCCGGTTCAGACGCCTATTCCGCAGGTCATCGACCTGTTCAAACAGCGTCGTCTAGAAGAGGCGGGCGAGCTATTGTTCCAGAACAATCCCATGAGCGCGGTCTGCTCCATGGTGTGCAATCATTCGGGCCAGTGCGAGGGCGCTTGCATCCAGGGCCGCAAGGGCGCGCCGGTGCATTTCTCGAGCATCGAGAACTATATCTCGACAGCGTATTTGGATCGTAAGGAGTGGACGCCCGCGCCGTCGTGTGGCAAGCAGGTCGCTGTGGTCGGCTCCGGCCCAGCCGGCATTACCGTGGCAATTAAGATGGCGCAGCTGGGTTGCGCCGTCACTGTTTTTGAGCAGCGGCCCGAGATCGGCGGTGTGCTGGAGTACGGTATCCCCGAGTTCCGCCTGCCCCGTGCGCTCGTGCAAAAGTATCGCCACGTGATGTGCTCGCTTGGCGTGCGCGTGCGCCCCTCGACCACCATCGGTGGCGCGCTGCATATCGACGACCTGCTGCGCGACGGCTACGATGCGGTCTTTGTCGGTACTGGTACCTGGCGAGCTCGAAAGCTGGGTATTCCCGGCGAGTCGCGCGGCAACGTGCTGTTTGGTATCGATTATCTGGTCGATCCCACGAGCGTGGCAATCGGGCAGAACGTGGCGGTTATCGGCGCCGGCAATGTGGCCATGGATGTTGCCCGCACGGCCCTGCGCTCGGGTGCCCGCAAGGTCACTGTGTATGCCCGATCGCGCCATATCTCTGCCATCGATGACGAGGTGGAGCTGACCGAGCTTGACGGTGCCGAGATTGTGCGCGGCAAGGCGATCTGCGCCATCGATGATAACGGTCCGGTGTTCGAGACGGCTATCTTTGACGAGGACAACAACGTGGTGGGCTATGAGGAAGAGCTCGACCATGTGTCCGCCGACACAGTTGTGATCGCGGCTTCGCAGGTGCCCAAGGACAAGCTTGTGCTTACGACGGGCGGTCTGGAGACCGATCATCGCGGCCTTCTTTCGGTCGACGAGTACGGTATGACCACCGTGCCTGGCGTCTTTGCCGCCGGCGACGTGGTTAACGGCCCGCTCACCGTGGTTCATGCCGTGGCAGGCGCCAAGCTCGCCGTCGAAGGCATGATTAACTACCTGGGCCTCTAACCCATCCCATCCATCAGTTGCGGTGGAATACGGACTGTTTTGGCTGTCAAAGGCCTTATCTACTCCGTATTCCACCACAACTTTTTTATGAGGGTCGGGATTGAAGGTGGGGAGTGCGAGCGAGTACGAATGCGGCGGATACTGATACGATAGGTACGTTAGCAACTGCCGCCGAGCGGCTCAAACGAAAGGAAGCCTGTATGGAGTCATCCGCCTACCCGATGCTCTTTAGCCCGATCAAGGTCGGTACGACCGAGGTCAAGAACCGCGTCTTTATGCCGCCGGTATCCACGAACCTGGCCGATCATGGCTATGTGACCGACGACTTGGTCGATCATTATCGTGCCCGTGCCAAGGGCGGCGTTGGCCTCATCATTACCGAGGTCGTGACGGTCGAGCCCACCTATACCTATCTGCCGGGTGACATGTGCTGCTACGACGACACGTTTATCCCCGGTTGGGAAAAGCTCGCCGCGGCCGTCCACGAGTACGGCTGCAAGATCATGCCGCAGCTCTTCCACCCCGCCTACATGGCCTTTAACATTCCGGGCACGCCGCGCCTGATCGCTCCGTCCTTCGTGGGACCGTCCTATGCCCGCGAGGCACCGCGTCCTATCACGGTCGATGAGATTCACGAGCTCACGCATCAGTTTGGCGACGCAGCCGTGCGTATGCAGAAGGCTGGCGTCGATGGCGTCGAGGTCCATGCGGCGCACGCCCACGGCATGCTCGGCGGCTTTTTGACCCCGCTCTACAACAAGCGTACCGATGAGTACGGCGGCTCGCTCGACGCTCGCATGCGCTTCCTGCTCGAGGTCATTGCCGAGATTCGCGAGCGCTGCGGCAAGGACTTTATCATCGACGTCCGCATCTCGGGCGATGAGTACACCGATGGCGGCCTGACCCTCAACGACATGGTCTACGTTTCACGTCGCCTGGAGAAGGCCGGCGTCGACATGATTCACGTGTCGGGCGGTACCACCATCAAGCGCGGCTCCGCGATTCCCGCCGCCGGTACGCAGCAGGCCTCGCACGCCGCCTGCTCGCGCGAGATTAAGAAGCACGTCAACATTCCTGTCGCCACGGTCGGTCGCATCAACGAGGCCTGGATTGCCGAGGAGCTGATCGAGGACGGCGCCGCCGACATCTGCATGATGGGCCGCGCCAATCTGTGCGATGCCGAGTTCTGCAACAAGGCCGCTGCCGGCAACGCCGACGACATCCGCCCCTGCATTGGCTGCCTGCGCTGCCTGAACGGCATTATGTTTGGCAAGCGCATCTCCTGCACTGTCAACCCGGACGTGGAGCGCGACGAGGCTGGCTACGAGCCTGCCGCCGAGGCTAAGAACGTGCTGGTTGTGGGTGCCGGTCCTGCGGGCATGGAGGCAGCCTACATTGCCGCCAAGCGCGGCCACAACGTGGTGCTCGTGGATAAGCAGGACGAGCCGGGCGGCGAGATGCGCATCGCGGCTGTTCCGCCGGCAAAGCAGGAACTCACCCGCGTGATCAAGTACCAGTATCGCCGTCTTGCTGAGGCGGGCGTGAAGTGCATCTTTGGTACCGAGCTTTCGGCCGAGGACATTCAGCGTGACTACGCGGGCTACGAGGTCGTCCTGGCTTATGGCGCCGAGCCCATCGCCCCGGCCTTCATGCAGGGCTTTAAGCAGGTTATGACGGCCGACGACCTGCTGGGTGGCAAGGCTTTCCCGGGTAAGAAGATCGTCATCGTGGGCGGCGGCACCGTTGGCTGCGAGACGGCCGATTATCTGGCTCCGCTGGTCAACGACCTGTCGCCGGCCAACCGCGATGTCACCGTCATCGAGATGACCAAGACGCTCGCCGCCAACGAGGGCGGTGCCGGTCGCGCGGTGCTCATCACGCGCATGCTCTCCAAGGGCGTCCACGTGCTGACCGAGGCCAAGGTGACCGAGATCACCGAGGACACCATCAGTTACGAGAAGGACGGCGAGGTCCACACCATCACCGGTGCCGATACGCTGGTGCTTGCCATGGGCTATCGTCCCAATACCAAGCTGGCTGATGACCTCGCCGCTGCTGGCGTTGCCGCTCACGTGCTGGGCGATGCCAACAAGTGCGGTAACATCCGCGATGCCATCGGCGACGGCTACAAGGTCGCCTGCGAGATGTAAGCTTTTGGCAAATAGGGGAGCGGCCGCCTTGCAGTGGCTCAAGCGATAGCCAATCAAAAAAGGCGCCGCGACACATGGATTGTCGCGGCGCCTTTTGCTTGGCGGTTTGTTGGGGGTCGGTGCGCCCCGTGGGCCTTATTACAGGCCCAAGATCTCCTCGACCTTGGCGATGATGGCCTCGTCGGTGGCGTTGGCAAAGAAGTACTCCTGGAAGTGCTCGCCGGCAAGTGCGCCCTTCACCAGGTCCTGATCGATCTCGCCCAGGACGTCGACGAGCGGACGCATGGTCACAGCGCGCACGCCATCGAGAATCTTCTTGTTGCGCTGCTCGGGCTCAACACGCTCGGCGGGGTAGCCGTTGCCCGAACCAAAGCCAAAGAGCTTCTCGAAGGTGTACTCGAGGTTGAGCTCCTGGCCCCAGCCATTCTTAAGAGCGAAGGGCATGGCGACGGCGTTGCCATCGTTGACCTGGGCAAAGGTGTAGGCGTCGAGCGGGTCGGCAACGTGGCCGCACAGCACGCCGGGGAAGGAGTTGCAGGCGAGCATAGCGCCCTCGCCGGTGCCGCAGCCGGTCACGACGTAGTCGGCAGCGCCGGAGTTCAGCAGCACGGCGGCAAGGATGCCGTTCTGCACATAGGTGAGGGGCTTGGAGTCGGCGTCGGCATACATGCCATAGTTAAAGACGGTGTGGCCCATGGGCTCGACAACCTTCTTAAGGGCAGCCTCGATCATAGGGTTCTTGGAGTTCTGAGAGTTCTCATTGATCAGAGCGATTTTCATTGCGAATTACCTTCCTATTTCTAACTTGCGGTGGAATAGTTCCTATTTATCCTGATAGATGGCCTATACAGGAACTATTTCACCGCAACTATTACATTGGCCTTAATGTGGGCGTGCGGTGAGCGAGCGGGCTTGAGGCGGAGCAGGTTGCCTTGAAAGAGGAGGGAAGCGTACTTGGGTACGCGACCGACGATTGAAAGGCAAGATGCCCGTCTCAAGCCCGCGCAGCCCCTAAGCAGGTTGCTTGCCGATGTAAGCCAGGATGCCGCCGTCCACGTACAGAATGTGCCCGTTGACGAAGTTCGATGCATCGGAAGCCAAGAACACGGCGGGGCCCTTCAGGTCCTCGGGCGTGCCCCAACGGGCTGCTGGCGTCTTGGCAATGATGAACTGGTCAAACGGGTGGCGGCTGCCGTCGGGCTGCGTCTCGCGCAGCGGTGCGGTCTGCGGCGTGGCGATGTAGCCGGGTCCAATGCCGTTGCACTGGATATTGGCCTCGCCAAACTCCGAGCAGATGTTCTTGGTGAGCATCTTGAGTCCGCCCTTGGCCGCGGCATAGCCGGCGATGGTCTCGCGGCCCAGCTCGCTCATCATGGAG
Organism: uncultured Collinsella sp.; assembly: GCA_900552295.1. GTDB lineage: Bacteria > Actinomycetota > Coriobacteriia > Coriobacteriales > Coriobacteriaceae > Collinsella. The sequence continues at coordinate 4,139 of URZB01000017.1, read as the reverse complement.
CAGATGTTGATGATCTTGCCGTGGCCCTTGGCGATCATGCCGGGCAGGCAGGCCTTGGACACGATAAACGGTGCGTTGAGGTCAATATCGACGACGCGGCGGAAGTCCTCGGCGCTCATGTCGAGCATCGGGGTGCGCTGGATGACGCCAGCGTTGTTGACCAGGATGTCGGGCGTGGTGCCAAAGTCGGTCTCGATCTTGGCGATGAGCTCGGCGACGACGGCCTCGTCGGTGACGTCTGCCACGTAACCATGAGCCTCAAAGCCCAGCTCGCGGTAGTGCTTCTCGGCCTCGGCTACCTTGTCGGCGTGACGTGCGTTAAAGGCGATCTTGGCGCCGGCCTCTCCGAGCGCCTCGGCGATGGCCATGCCAATGCCATAGGTGGCGCCGGTTACGAGCGCGACCTTGCCATCCAGGCGGAAGCTGTCCATAAGATCAGACATAGCGATCCTTTCAAAAGAAACGTTCATCTATATAAGTCTTGCTTTTCATACAAGGTCAGTATAGGAGAAGCGGCGTAATAGCCACCCCTTATTCCCTAAAATCAGGTGAACGTTCACTTTTAAAAGGCGAACGGTAGTCTCGCCCTTGCCGTGCGGACGTCTATTTGCTCTGTTCCTGCGCTCCCTCTGCGATCATGTTGCGGTTGTACACCAGATGCAGGTACATCGCGTCGTGCGCTGCGGTGGGATTGCGCGCGGCGATGGCGTCGGCCACGCCACGGTGGGTGCGGATGGTCTCCTCAACCAGCTTTTTGCCGGTCACGTCAATAAACAGGGGGACAGACGCCTTGAGCACGCCCATTAGGCGGGGAACGACGAGGTTTCCGGAGCTCTCGGCAATGGCATTGTGGAACGCGGTGTCGGCGGCGGAGTAATCCTCACCGGCCTCGGCCAGGCGCTCGGATTCGTCGCAGAGCTCTTTGATACAGACGACCTGGTCGTTGGTTGCGTGCTCGGCTGCCATGCGTGCAATCTGCGGCTCGATCATAAAGCGCACCTCGAGTAGGTCGCGCGCCAGACGCTGCTTGTCGTCGATAAAGGTAAAGCCCAGCGGGTCGTCGGCAACGCCGGGGTTTGATGCCACATAGGTGCCCGAGCCCTGCTTAATGCGCACGATGTTGCGCGACTGCAGCAGCTTCATGGCTTCGCGTACGGTGCTCCTGCCAGCACCCAGGCGCTCGACGAGCACAGCCTCCTTGGGCAGGCGGTCGCCTTGCTCAAGATGCTCATCCAGGATCAGTTGAATGATTTTATCTGCTATCTGCTCGGGGAGTCCCGAATCGGCTCGTGCCACGCTTCACCTCATATCAAAAGAATTCATCAGAGCTATTCTAGCTCATTTACAGAAGCCGCGGTGGTTCGCTCCGACAATGGAGAGCTGTAAGTAGCCGTTTACCGTCAAAAACAGATCGTTCAGGAAATACATCAGATGTATTTTGAAAAAAGTTTCCCTTTTAAACATCAGACCTATTGAGAACACGCTATAGTCTAAGGCGAATTCAAAAGGTCTGATGAATTGGAGGAAAGATGTCAGACCCAACGTTTATGGCCGACCCCACCAGGCTGGTCATCGCCGCTATCGTGGGCATCGCGCTGCTGCTTGCGCTCATCATTAAGTTCAAGCTGCATCCTGTGCTTTCGATGATGGTCTCGGCGCTCGCGATCGGCATCGGCGCCGGTATGCCGCTCGACCTGGTGGCGGACACTGTCACCAAGGGCGTGGGAACCACGCTGCAAAACATCGCCCTGCTCATTGGCCTCGGCTCGATGTTTGGCCAGATTCTTGAGGAGAGCGGCGGCGCCAAGAAGATCGCCCAGACCTTCATCGATACCTTTGGGCAGGGTCATTCCAGCTGGGCGCTGGGCATTACCGGTCTGGTTATCGGCACTACGGTGTTCTTTGAGGCGGGCGTAGTCGTTTTGATTCCGCTTGCGTTTAGCGTGGCATCGCAGACCAAAAAGTCGACGCTCTACTACGGCATCGCGCTGCTCGCAGGACTTGCCGCTGGCTATGCGTTTGTGCCGCCATCGGCCGGTTCGGTTCTGGTCGCCGGCACGCTCGGTGTCGACCTGGGCACCATGATTCTCGTCGGTATCCCTACTGCCTTCATCGCCATGGCGATCGCCGGCGTCATCTGGGGTCGCAACGTGGGCGGTCGCATTTTTACCGATGTTCCGGAGCACTTTACCTCTGCCGAGGGTGCGAGCGACGAAAAGGAGCTTCCCTCCTTTGGCATGGTGCTTGCCATCGTGCTCACGCCGCTTTGTCTGATTTTGCTGGGCACGTTGTCCTCTTATATCCCCATGCCCGCCGAGCTCGCCTCGATTCTCGCCTTCCTGGGCAAGCCGTTCGTCGCTTTGACGCTCGCCACGCTCGTCGCGATGTATCTGCTGGGCGCGCGCCGCGGCTACTCCGGCGCCGAGCTCAAGGCCTTGCTCGACCGCTCTCTTAAGCCCGTCGGCATGATCTTGCTGGTTATCGCTTGCGGCGGCGTCATTCGCTGGATGCTGCAGGACTGCGGCTTGGGCCAGGTTATCGGACCTATGCTCGAGGCCTCACCGCTGCCTTTGGTGGTCGTTGCCTTTTTGATTGCCGTCATGGTGCGTGCCTCTGTCGGCAGCTCCATCGTCGCTATGACCATGGCATCGGGCATTATGGCCGCCATGCCCGCGGTTGCCGGTGCTTCGGTGCTCATGCGTGCCGCTATCTGTCTTGCCATCTGCGGCGGTGCCACGGCCCTCTCGCACGTCAACGATGCCGGTTTTTGGATGTGCTCCTCATTCCTGGAGATTGACGAGAAGACCACCCTCAAGTCCTGGACCGTTATGGAGACGCTCATCGGCCTTTCGGGTCTTGCCTGCGCCCTGGTGATTTCGTTCTTCGCCTAGTTCGCGTAGCTAAGCATCTTTCGCCGAGTGCATCGCTCGGTACCCATTTTCACCTGATTCATTAACCAACGATTGGTACAACCGTTCAAACCAAAAGAGGAGAACATCATGGACGAGAAAACCAAAGCACAGATTCAGCAGGAGGCCGCCGACCTGGTTGCCAAGCTGCAGCCGCGTTCTGGCAAGTTCCGCACCATCAGCCCCGAGATGGACCCGCTGCGCCTGGGCTCTGGCTGGTCCATCGAGGATCTGGACAAGCCGCAGGTCATTATCGAGTCGACGTTCGGCGACTCGCACCCGGGTTCTGCCGGCCTGTTTGAGCTGGTCGAGGAGGTCCGTGCCGGCGTTGCCGAGGCTGGCGGTCATGGTGCCCGTTACTTCTGCACCGATATCTGCGACGGCGAGGCCCAGGGCCACGACGGCATCAACTACTCGCTGCCCAGTCGCGACATGATCGCCAACATAATCGAGATTCATGCCAAGGCCACCCCGTTCGACGCCGGCGTCTTTGTTGCCAGCTGCGATAAGGGCCTGCCTGCGAACCTTATGGCCATGGGCCGCATCAACATCCCCTCCATCGTCGTTACCGGCGGTGTCATGGATGCAGGCCCCGACCTGTTGACCCTGGAGCAGCTCGGTGCGATTTCTGCCCGCTACGAGCGCGGCGAGATCTCTCGCGAGGAACTTGAGTTTGCCAAGCACAACGCATGCCCCAGCTGCGGCGCCTGCTCCTTTATGGGCACCGCGTCGACCATGCAGGTTACCGCCGAGGCCCTGGGCCTTATGCTCCCCGGCACGGCCCTGCTGCCCGCAACCAGCTCCGATCTGTGTGAGTTTGCGCGCGAGGCCGGCCGTCAGTCCGTGTGGCTCTCCGAACACAACCTGTGCCCGCGCGACATCGTGACCAAGGAGTCCTTCGAGAATCTCATCATGGTCCACGGCGCCATTTCCGGCTCCACCAACTCGCTGCTGCATATCCCTGCGATCGCCCGCGAGTTTGGCATCGAGATGTCCGCCGACGACTTCGACCGTCTGCACCGTGGTGCCCACTACCTGCTCAACGTTCGTCCCGCAGGTGAGTGGCCGGCGCAGTTCTTCTACTATGCGGGTGGCGTGCCGCGCATCATGGAGGAGATCAAGTCGATGCTCCACCTCGACGTCATGACCGTCACCGGCAAGACTCTCGGCGAAAACCTCGAGGACCTTAAGAACAACGGCTACTACGAGAAGTGCGGCCGCTACTTGGAG
>URZB01000016.1 GCA_900552295.1 uncultured Collinsella sp. | reverse complement strand
CCTGAGCGTCGTGCGAATGCGCGCGAGCAGTTCCTCGACCGAAAACGGCTTGGTCAGGTAGTCGTCGGCACCGGCATCGAGCGCGCGGATTTTGTCCGCGTCCTCGCTGCGCGCCGAGACCACGATAATCGGCATGCCCGACCATGCGCGCACCGACTCCACCACCTTGACGCCGTCCATATCGGGCAGGCCCAGATCGAGCAGCACAATGCTCGGCGTCTGCGACGAGGCGGCGGCGATAGCGGCATGGGCGGTCTCCACAGCCATATGGCGCAAGCCGTGAGCCTCGAGCGCGGCAACAATAAGATTGCGGACGGCGGGGTCGTCCTCAACGACCAAGATGAGCGGTTTTACGGCAGAGTTCGGCACAGCGCTACTCCTTATCAAACGAAACGTCGGCGGCAGGAAGCTCAATCGTAAAGACCGAGCCGTGCGGGTCCGCCGCGGCAACCTCTATGCTACCGCCATGCGCCAGCGCAATGGAGCGGCAGAGCGAAAGACCCAGGCCCACGCTGCGGTGACTGTCAGCCAGACCGTGGTTGGCGGTATAGAACGACTCGAAGATCCGTTCGCGATCCTCGGGTGCGATGCCCGGACCATCATCGGCCACCGAGCACGCCACGCGTCCATCGTCGACGCTAATCGAAATCATGATATGCGAGCCCGCGGGCGTATAGGTGATGGCGTTGTTCACCAGATTGACCACCAGCTGCACCATCAGGCGCGCATCGACATTGACGAGCGCCGGCTCATCGCACGCCACCACCTTAAGGTCGTGCTCGCGCACGGCCGGATTTACGTGGCGCAGCGCCTCCTCGACGATATCGTCCATGAGCTCGAGCGTGGTCGACAGGCGCATACCGCCGCCCTCGAGCTTGGTGATGGCGAGCAGGTTCTCGACGGTGGCGTTGAGCCATTGCGCATCCGAGCGAATGGACAGAAGCATGCCGCGGCGCGTCTGGCTATCGAGCACGGCGGTGCCGGTCGAGCCCTGGTCGAGCAGCACATCGGCATTGCCCGAAATACTGGTGAGCGGCGTGCGCAGGTCGTGCGAGATGGAGCGCAGCAGGTTGGCGCGCAGCTGCTCGTTTTTGGCGAGCACCGCCGCCTCCTCGCGGGCCTCCATGGCGCGGGCGCGATCGAGTGCCAGCTCGCCTTCGCTCACGATGGCATCGGCAAGTGTCCGCTCCTCGTGCGTCAGCACGTCGGGCTCGGCAACGATAGCCAGCACGCCCACCACCGAGGCGGGGTCGCCCGAGCGCACGAAGCCGTCACCTGTGCGGACCGTCAGGTAGATGCCATAAAACGCCGAGCCGCCATAGGTGGCATCGAGCGGCGTTCCCACATAGGCGGACGCCGAGAGCCGCGGCGGCATCTGCGGCGCCAGTTCGTGCACCGGCGCGGCATCGCCCACGGCCGTGTATGTCGCACGCGGCAGCAGGTCATCATCGTCGGCGTCGGCGCTGTACCACACGACCGGACAGCCCGAAAGACGCGCCAGCTGCGTTGCCATGGCATGGATAATTTGCTGCTGGTCGGCGCACCGCTGCAGCATGCGGTTAGTCTCGAGCACCATATGCGTGCGACGGTCGCTGGCGGCAGCCTGCGCCAAGGCGCGGCGCAGGGCCAACGCAATCGAGCTCGACACAAGCGAGACCACGAACATGATGAAGAACATGCCGGGATAGACGCGGTCGATAAGCGACAGCGAGTAGCGCGGGTCGACAAACAAGAAGTTGTAGAGCGCCACGGCGGCAGCCGAGCTCAGCAAGCAATACAGGCGACTCCAGGTAAAGAATGCGCACAGCTGAACGGCGAACACATAGACGATCATGATGCTCGGCGCGAGACCCGGATGGTCGAGCAGCGCGCCCACAATCGTCGCTGCGACCAGCAGCCCCGCCGATACGCAGGCGTCATACAGAGGAGTGCGGCGCGTCAGCGTTGTGCGCCGCCACCAAAAGTTATCGGCAATATCGCCGTCCGCACGGACGTCCATAGACACCGTACCCCTCCCTCAAAAACAAAAACCACCACAAAGGGGACAGGCACCTTTGTGGTGGTTTTCCCTCGTGGTGGTTCTAAGTGTAAAGCCTTCTACGACCGGCAGTCGCTAGACAAACAGCACGTGCGCGAGCAGGGCACACACGCACACCGCTCCAAATACCAGTGCCACGATCGAAATTACGCGATCGGCCATGTCCATGTTGGCCCGATTCGTAAAGAACCGATCTTCGGCAGCGTCGACACGCGCCTCACGCATCATTTCGACCACCGCCTCACGGCCATCGAGCGCCTTTGTATCCATGTTTACCTCCCCGGCCTCATGCTTATCCATCAAAAACCAACTCCGTGTAGCCGCCGACGTCTACGGCCGCTCGTTGGGAGCCAGGCGCTGCATCTTGTTCACGGCCTTGAACTTGGTGAACAGCGGCACGTACTCAAAGCTCACGTTGGAGTTCTCCAGGCCGTACCAGCGTGCAGGCGTGCCGGCGGCGCGGCGAATGATGTACTTGAGCGTGATGGCCGTACGCTCGCTGGGCTCCACATCGCTTTCGGGCGCCAGAAGCTTACGGATCAGGACGAACTTGAACGTACCGATGTTACCCGGATCCTTGTAGACCGAGTAGTCATGCGTCTGCGGCGGCAGCTCGCCGGTGGCAGCCAGGTCCTGAACAACCTGACGCAGGTAGGCATTGACGCGCTGGTTGATCTTGTAGCCCAGGTACAGATGCACGCGGAACACGTAGTCGGTGCCGAACGTCTCGACCGAATAGGCAAAGGTGTGCGGTTCGTCCATGGTCTCGACATTCACAAACCACCAGGCGCGGGCGCGCTTGGGATGCTTGTCCAAGATCGAATAGACGATATCGCGGTCGATGTAGTCGGTATGGGCGTCCTTGGTCAGGTACACGACGTTGTCGCTCATGCGCTCGTAACGGTCGTCGTCACGCAGGCGCTTGAGCTGCGGCAGGTAGCTGCGCAGCGGCAGCAGCGTAAACTGGCGCTGCTCGACCGCCGTGCCGTTGTACCAGCACACCATAATGCCCATGATGAGTGCAGCCATGAGGATGGTGAAGTAGCCGCCGTGGAAGAACTTGGTGAGCGAGCTCACGAAGAAGAAGCCTTCGAGCAAAAGGAAGAAGGCCGCGAAGATCCACGGAGCAACCTTGAGCTTGCGCTCCTCGTGCAGGTAGAAGAAGAGCAGCAGCGTGGTGCACATCATAGTCAGCGTAATGGCAAGGCCGTAGGCGGCTTCCATATGCGCCGAGTTCTGGAACAGCAGCACCACGATGACGCAGCCGACAAGCATGACGTTGTTGACCATGGGGATGTAGAGCTGGCCCTTGGTCTCGGCAGGGTAGAAGACCTGCATGTGCGGCATAAGGTCCAGACGGCTGGCCTCGGACACCAGCGAGAATGCGCCGGTGATGAGCGCCTGCGAGGCGATGATGGCCGCAACGGTGGAAAGGCCGACGGCAAAGGGACGCAGGCCCGGGGTGAGCATCTGGTAGAAGGGGTTGAGGTCGGCGATACCCATGAGCTCGGGGTTGGCGGCGTTGTTGATAAGCCACGCGCCCTGGCCCATATAGGAAAGCAGCAGACAGCACTTAACGAACGGCCAGGTGGCGTAGATGTTGCCGCGGCCCACGTGGCCCATGTCGGAATAGAGCGCCTCGGCACCGGTGGTGGCAAGGAAGCAGCTGCCCAGAATCATGATGCCCGCGTGGTTGTTGGGGCTCAACAAAAAGCCGATGCCACGCAGCGGGTTGAGGCACAGCAGCACCGCGGGGTGCTGGAAGACAAAGAACAGACCCGTGCCGCCCAAGAACAGGAACCACAGCGTCATGATGGGGCCAAAGGCGTGACCGATCTTGGCCGTACCGATACGTTGTACCAAGAAGAGCGCGATGATGATGGCAAGCGTGATGGCCACGACACGGCCCTGATCGTCACCCAACACAGCATGGACCGCCGGGATGGTGCGCAGGCCCTCGATGGCCGTGGTAACGGTAACGGCCGGCGTCAGGATGCCGTCAGCGAGCAATGCGGCGCCGCCCAGCATGGCGGGGATGATGAGCCACTTGCCGCAGCGCTTGACCAGGCTGTACAGGGCAAAGATACCGCCCTCGCCGTGGTTGTCGGCGCGCAGCGAGATCAGCACGTACTTGACGGTCGTCAGCAGCGTGACCGTCCACACGACAAGGGAGAGCGCACCAAGCACGAACTCCTCCGTGACGCTTCCGATGCCGCCGTTGCCGGCAACGAGCGCCTTGGTTACATACATAGGGCTGGTGCCGATATCGCCGTACACCACGCCCAGCGTGACGAGCATCGCCGAGATACTCACAGGAATCGCAGCGTGCGAGGCTGCCTCCTTGGCCTTTTGTTCCATAAGCCGGTTTCCTCCCAACTTTAACGTTCGAGGGGATTATAGGTAATCGGCCCATGTTTTAATGCACTGTTTTCCCAGCTAGATAAAGATTTATACAGTCTTTAGGCTACCGCGGCGATATGGAATGTGACAAAGGGGCTGTCCCCTTGTCACATTCGTCATTTTCCGAGCCAGTTTTTGAACCACCACTCCATGGAGCGACTCATCTCGGCCATAAAGGGACTGGTGTGCTTGCGGGTATAGATGTCCACGACGCGCTCCCCCACCTCGCGGGCATGCGGGCGAAACATCGCATCCATCTCGGCCACCTGGGCGTCCATGGTCGCGGCATCGGCGCGGCGATAGCGTTCCTCGTGTACCAGGTTTACCACGGGGTGCGCGATTGCCGGGCGTTCCTTACGGGGCGTGCCGATGATGAGCATCGACAGCGGCACGGTATACGCAGGCAGATCCAGCAGCTCGGCCACTTCCTCGGCATTCTCGACGATATCGCCGATGTAGCAGCTCCCCAGGCCCAGGGCCTCGGCGGCGACCACGGCATTTTGCGCGGCGATCACGGCGTCCTGTGCCGCGATGGCAAAGTCGCCCAGACCCGGCGCGCGACGGGGCGACTTGCCCGTGCGCTCTACAAACTCGGGCTCAAAGCAGCCCACATGCTCAAACAGATCGATCCACTTGGCATAGTCGACCACAAATATAAGTGCCCAGGGCGCCTTGGCAATCATAGGCTGATGGTCGCACAGGTCGGCCAGGCGATCGAGCGTGGCCTGCTCGCGGATGCTCACGATGGAATACATCATCATGGCGCCCGCCGACGGCGCACGGCTCGCCGCGTGCAGAATCGCTGCCCGCTGCTCGTCGGTCACCGCCACGGGACGGTCGTCGTCATCGCGCGCAAAGGCACGCGTGGACGAGCGGTGCTCCAAGATGTCCAGCACCGCGTTACCCGTAGTCTCGACCGGATAACCGTTCGCATCCACGCCCGCAGCTCCGCCGCAGTGCCCGGCACCCGTCATACAAACCCGCTCGCCCATAGCTCTATCCTCGCCAATTCTTTAAGAAGCCTTTACGTTTCCGTGTAATTCCCGTCCATTATCGCGCAGGTCGCCACTACATTGCGCCACACCGCCGCACATGCGCGTTAATATGGCTGGTTGTCGTGCGCAGCCCGCAAATGCAGTGCATATTTAGGTAACAATCGGGTAAACCCCCGCTTTCGTAGGTTTTAAGTTTGTGAGGAGTCTCAGCATGTTCGCTGCCGCCATCTCGCTCGTCGGTCTTGCGGCGACCGTCTACCTTGTTTTGCGCGAGGCCAAGGCCATTCGCGCTCAGTCGGGCACCGTTGCCAAAAGCGCTCTTGGGTGGAGCGTCGCCTTCGGCCTGTTCCAGCTCTTTTTGACCATTTGGAGCGCCATTGGCCTCGTCGCGCAAAACGAGCCGCTCGCCTTCGTAATGCTCATCCTGACCAACGCCATCCTCACCGGCTGCGCTTGGGCCAGCATCGCCCGCGACCGCATCGCCCCGCGCGTCTTTGCGTTCGCCGGGCCCGACGCCCCCGCCCCCACCGGCAAGCTCGCCCGCCTGCGCGGCGCCTTTGTGGGCAAACCGCTCGTCGCCGCCGTCTTGTGCCTGCTGCTCGCCGGCGTCTTTGCGCTGCTGGGCATGGAGGTCTCGTCCAACCACGACTTTACCTGGGTCTACCCCCTGTGCATCCTGCTCGAGTGGGCCATCATCACCACGCTCATGGTCGGCCTGTTCTTCCTGTTCCAGCGCCACGGCGCAGCTCCCGCGGTCCTGGCCTTTGCCCTCTTTGTCCTGGGCATTGCCGAGTTCTTCGTCATCACGTTTAAATCCATGCCCATCCAGCCGGGCGACCTTTCGGCCATCTCCACCGCCGCCGCGGTCGCCGGCACCGGCTACACCTTCTCGATCTCACTGTTCTGCGTGCTGTCCATGGGCTTTACCGCCATCGCCATGCTGCTATGCGAGTACGCCGGCCTGGTGGCACCGCACCGTCAGAAGGGCGCCGCCAACGCCAAGCGCATGCTGCTCACCAACCTGCTCGTCGCCGTGCTGTGCCTGGGCGGCGTGACCGCGCACGTCACGCTTATCGACTACTACAACACCCTCGGCATCACCGTCTACACCTGGCGCCCGCTCGAGAGCTACTGGCGCGAGGGCTACCTGCCCGCTTTCATTAGCGCAGCGCAGTCCATCAAGCCGCCCAAACCCGCCGACTACTCCGTCGACGATGCCAAGGCCACGCTCAAAAAGTACGCCAAGGCCTACGACAAGTCCGACGCGGCCAAGAGCGACGAGCGCGCCGCCGCAAAGGAGCAGTTCGACAGCGAGAAGCCCACGGTCATCGCCATCATGAACGAGACCTTCTCGGATCTGTCGATCTACCAGAACATGCGCGCCGGCTACGAGGGTCCGCAGTACTTTAAAAACCTGCCCAACTGCCTCAGCCGCGGTAAGCTCTACGTGAGCGCCTACGGCGGCGGCACCGCCAATACCGAGTTTGAGTTTATGACCGGCAACTCCATGGCCAACCTGGGCTCGGGCGTGTACCCCTACACCATCTACAACATGGAAACGACCGGGAATCTAGCAGAGCAGTTCAAGTCGCTCGGCTATTCCACCACGGCCATGCACCCCAACCACGCCACCAACTGGAACCGCGAGAACGTCTACAAGGACTTTGGCTTTGACCAGTTCCTGTCCATCAACGATTTCCAGGGCGCCGACACCCTGCGCGGTATGGTGACCGACCAGGCTACCTACGACAAGATTCTTGAGCTGCTCGACCAGAACGCCGATCCGCAGTTTATCTTCGACGTGACCATGCAGAACCACTCGGGCTACGATACGGGTCTACTGCCGGCAGATAAGCAGATGCACCTGAACATCGACACGACCGACCTGGACGCCAAGACTGTCGAGGACGGCACGTTGTCCGATGTCGACGAGTACGTCTCGTGCATTGAGCAGTCCGACCAGGCGCTGCGCTACTTCCTCAACGCCCTGAACAAACTCGATCGCAAGGTGGTCGTGGTGTTCTGGGGCGACCATCAGCCGTTCTTCCCGTCCAAGTTCAACGACAAGTGGTTTACCGACGAGGATGACGCCACCCACCAGGAGCGCTTGTGGCAGACCGACTACATCATTTGGGCCAACTACGACGTTGCCGGCTGCGACCAGACAAGCGAGGTCGACGACCTGTCCACCAACTATCTGTCCACCCAGCTGATGCAGCTGATCGGCGCACCTCTCTCCGACTACCAGAAAGCGCACATGACGCTGCGCGAGTCGCTGCCCGCCATCAACTCCGTCGGCTACGAGGACGCCAGCCTGCGCTGGGCGCTCTCCTCCAACGTCACCGGTGACGACGACGCCGCCGCGGCTGCCACCAAGGCACGCGAGGATTACGCCAAGATGCAGTACTACGAGATGTTCCGCGACGGCAAGAACGTGTACACCGAGCACTTCCAGACCGAGGCCAACGAAACCGACCCCAACCTGGCGCCAGGTACAACCAAGATCAAGTAGCGGGACGCATCCCGATTCGCCTACCCGGGCAATCCCCAACGAGGGCGGACGGGCGCTGGGTAACATCTGCTGCTCAGACAGTCCTGCGCAAGACGAAGGCCACATTAAGTGGCCTTCTTTGCGTGCGGAACTCGCGACAGACGTTACCCGGTGCCCGCTCGCCCTCGCCTCACAGCAGAGGCGCGGCCTGTCATGCGAGTCGCGGAAACTGTGTCCCAGAAATCATGCGCAAAGTGGGATGCGGTTTCCGCCTGCGGGCCCGTTGGAAAACTGCATCCCACTTCGGCTACAAATTCCGGGATGCACTTTCCGCCGAGGTCCTTAACCGGAAACTCCATCCCATTCCAAAGGCAAATTCCGGGACGCATCTTCCGCAACCTCATCCATCCGGAAAGCCCTTCCATCCGGAAAGCCCTTCCCACTCTGAATACATCCAGCGAACGTATGCGAGCGTGTTGTCCAGAACAGCCTCGTCATCGGGGTGATGGAAAAAGTCGCCCCAAACGCTTGCAGCGGTTGTGCCCACAAGTGTCAAGAAAAAAGCCTCGAGGATTTCGAGGCTTTCACATTTGTATTGTTTTGCGCGAAGGACCGCGAGCGGCGAAGCTACTCGCCCAGCACGGCCTTCTTGGCGGCTGCAGCCATGTTGTCCAGATCTTCCTTGGTGGGGTGATCCTTTGCGGCGACCCAGTTATCGAGCAGCATCTTAAAGCGGACATTGTCGGGATCTTGCTCAAGCATCGCCTCGTAGCGCTGCTTTACGGCGGGACCCATCTTGCCCTGGCACATAGCCCAGCCTACAAGCTCGGCATCCTCGGCCAGATTTGAGCTCACGCGGTCGATAATCTGCCTAAAGTACTCCTCGCTGGCCCCAAAACCGCAGGTACCAAACAGAAAGACGCGCTTGCCGTGCAAGGCGGAGAGCAACGCCGCGACCGAAGGCGTGCACGCGCCCTTGTCGCACCAAAAACCGACGAGCACTGTGTCGGCCGCGCAGGCGCCCTGCGCCTCGAGCGCAACCTGATCTGCATCCGCATCGTCGCTCAACGCCGCGGCATGGACAAACTCAACGCCCGCAGCCTGCAGAGTGCGCTTGATCGCACCCGAAACCATCCTGGTATTACCGCTCTTGCTGTTGACCACCAAAGAGCATGTCATAGTCACGTTGCTCGTTTCCCCCAAAACTAAAGCCACTAATGCAATTTATTAGATGAATATCTTAGTACTAACGTGACAGATGTAAACCACCGTCTGTCGATTGATTAATTTGCCCCACGGGCTTGCTCACTGGGCGAATTGGCTGCGGTAGAGTTCGGCGTAGAAGCCGCCTGCCGCTAGCAGCTCGTCGTGCGTGCCGCGCTCGATAATCTGGCCGTCGCGCATCACCAGAATGCAGTCGGCGTTGCGGATGGTGCTCAGGCGGTGCGCCACGACAAAGCTTGTGCGACCGGCCATGAGCTCGTCGAATGCCGCCTGCACCTGCAGCTCGGTACGCGTATCGATGCTCGACGTTGCCTCGTCCAGCAGCAGAATCGCCGGATCGGTGAGCATAACGCGCGCAATGCACAGCAGCTGTTTTTGACCCTGGCTAAACGTGCCGCCGTCCTCGCCGATGACCGTATCGTAGCCGCCTGGCAGCTGCACGATAAACTTGTGCGCGTGCGCGCGCTTGGCGGCTTCGATGACCTGCTCGCGCGTAGCTCCTGGGCAACCGTAAGCGATGTTGTCCGCCACCGTGCCCTCGAACAGCCACGTATCCTGCAGCACCATACCAAAGGCGCGGCGCAGGCTTGCGCGCGTGTAGTCACGCGAGGAACGGCCATCGACCGCAATGCGACCGGCATCGATATCGTAAAAACGCAGTAGCAAATTGATGAGCGTTGTCTTTCCGCAGCCCGTGGGGCCAACTAGGGCAAAGCGCATGCCGGGCTTGGCCTCGATGCAGATGTCCTGAAGCAGCTTGCGGTCGGGCACGTAGCTAAAGTCCACATGCTCAAGGGCGACCTCGCCCTGCGGTGCGGCAAGTTCCACGGCATCTGGCGCGTCGGGCTCCTGCTCGCGCGCATCGAGCAGCGCAAACATGCGACGCGCCGAGGCGTACGCGGTCTGGATCTGCGTAATGACGTTGGTAACCTCGTTGAACGGCTTGGTGTACTGGTTGGCATAGGACAGGAAAATCTGCACGCCGCCCACCGTAAGCGCCGCCGGCACGCCCGTGATCACGCCCACGCAGCCGATCACAGCGACCACGGCATAGATGATGTTATTGATAAAGCGCGTGCCGGGGTTGGAGAGTGAACCCATAAACTGCGCGCGCTCACCCGCGGTGTAGAGCTCGGCATTGAGGGCATCGAAGCGCTGCTGGGCGTGCGGGCCGTAGGCGAAGGCGTCGACAAGCTTCTGCTCGCCTACGTACTCCTCGATATGGCCGCCAAGCTGACCCTGAATACGCTGCTGCGCCGTAAAGCTCTTGTTGGAAAGCTTGGCGATGGCGCCGGCTGCAAAAATGGAAAGCGGCGTGACGAGTACCACCACAAGTGTCATGGTCAGGTTGATGGAGAGCATAAACGCGAGCGTGCCAACGATGGTGATAACGCCGGTGAAAAGCTGGGTAAAGCCCTGCAGCAGACCGTCGCCCACCTGGTCGACGTCGTTGACCATACGGCTCATGAGGTCGCCATGGGCATGGCCGTCGATAAAGCTGAGCGGCATGCGGCTGAGCTTGTCGCTTGCCTCCACGCGCATGTCGCGCACCGTCTCGTAGGACAGACGGTTGACGCAATAGCCCTGCAGCCACTGGAAGGCCGCAGCACCTACGACGACAATCGCGAGTTTGGTGACAAGCGGCAGCAGCGCATCGAAATCCACCTGCCCGGCGGCGACGATAAGATCGATGCCCTCGCCAATGAGGATGGGTGTGTAGAGCTGCAGAATCACCGAGACGGCAGCACTCACGAACGACGCCGTAAACGAAATGCGGTGCGGACGGACGTAGCCCAGCAGGCGGCGAGTTACCGCGCCTACGGGGTAGCGCTCGGGGTCGCCGGGCTGGCGCGGACCGTCACCCAGGTCGTTGAGGTTATCGTTGCCGGACACGTTGGCCGTCATCGTGGCGACCGAACCGGAAGAGGTGTACGGATTCATTTAGCAGCCCTCCTTTGCGCAGACGGATGCGGAGGCGATCGGTGCGGGCGTGGGCGCCGTGCTCCCCTGCTGGCCCTCGAGTTCCTCGCGGCGAAGCTGCGACTGGCAAATCTCGCGGTAGAGCTGGCAGGTCGCGTACAGCTCATCGTGCGTGCCCAAGCCCGCGACCGATCCGTGGTCGAGTACGCAGATCATGTCGGCGTCGCGTACGGTCGAGACGCGCTGGCTCACGATGACGGTCGTGAGCGGCAGCCCACCCTCGGCGGCACCACGCACGCTGCGCTCGCGGATGGCATGGCGAAGCGCCGCGTCGGTCTTAAAGTCGAGCGCCGAGGCGGAGTCATCCATGATTAGGACCTGCGGAGCGCCCACCAGGGCACGTGCGATGGTCAGGCGCTGACGTTGTCCGCCGCTGAAGTTCTTGCCGCCCGCCTCGACCGGGGCGTCGAGGCCCTGGGGCTTGTTGTGCACGAACTCGCTGGCCTGCGCCATATCGAGCGCCGCCCAAAGCTCCTCGTCGGTCGCCGACTCGTCGCGCCAGGTTAGGTTGCTGCGGATCGTGCCGCTCACGAGCGACGCGCGCTGCGGAACGGTCGCGACCACGTGGCGCAGCTGATCGAGCGGCCAGGTGCGCACGTCGGCGCCCATCACGCTCACGCTGCCAGTGCTCGCATCGTACAGGCGCGGGATAAGCGAGACGAGCGTCGACTTACCGCTGCCCGTGCCGCCGATAATGCCAAGCGTTTTGCCCAGCGGCAGCTCCAGCGTCACATCGCTCACGGCATTTGCCGCGCCCGCGCCAAACGAAAAACTCGCATGGTCAAAGCTCAGCGCCGGGACCGAAACAGCGCCACCCGCCAGTTCGCTCGGCTCGGGCAGCGCAACCGGCTGGTTGCCCTCGTCGGTGATGCTCGGCACGCAATTGAGTACCTCGTTGAGGCGCGACGCACTGGCGCTCGCCTTGGTAAAGACCACGACCAGGTTGGCGACATACACGATGGAGGTCAGGGTCTGCGTCATGTAGTTGACGAACGCCATGACCTGGCCCTGCGTGAGCTCGCCCACGTTGACCTGAATGCCGCCCACCCACAGGATGGCGCACACGCCCAGGTTCATCACCAAAAACGTGACGGGGTTGAGAATCGACGAGAGCTTGCCCACCGCGATTGCGACACGCGCCTGGTCATCGGCCGCCTGGGCAAAACGCTCGCGCTCGTGGTCCTCGCGCACAAACGCCCGGACCACGCGGGCGCCCGAAAGTCCCTCGCGGCAAATAAGCGCGATGCGATCGAGCTTTGCCTGCAGCTGCTTGTAGTACGGGATGCAGCGCGCCATGACAAGCCAAAACACCAGGCCGATGGCGGGCGTGCAAATCAAAAAGATCATGCCGAGCTTAAGGTCGATGGCAAGGGCCGCAACCATGGAACCCACCGCCAGGAAAGGCCAGCGGATGAGCATGCGCACGCCCAGCGCCACGGCGAGCTGCACCTGGTTGACGTCGTTGGTAATGCGCGTGATGAGCGACGGCGTGCCAAAGCGATCGAGCTCAGCATAGCTCAGCTTGTTGATATGCCGGTAGAGTGCGCCGCGAATGTCGGTGCCCATGCCCTGCGAGGTGAGCGCCGCCATCTTTTGGCAGACGAGCGTAAACGAGATGCCGATCACGGCCATGGCAGCGAGCACCATGCCGTAGCGGACGACGGCACTCACGTCGTGCGCACCGATACCTTTATCGATCATCTGGGCAATCACCAGCGGCGTCAGCAGGTCGAAGATCACTTCGATCAACTTGCACGCAGGGCCAATCACCATATACCGGCGAAACTTACCGCCAAAACGCCTGAGCAGCTCAATCATAAAAAGGCGCTCCCTATCATCATCTCTCTTCAATCTGATTCATGATAGTACGGAGAACCCTGGAGATGCGTAAGCAACTCGCTACAGATGTAAGGACAACGGTCACTAGCGCCCAAGGCACGTAGCAGCCGATGTTTTTGCAACGCCAGCGAGCGGCATCACGCCGGGGATTCAATTCTGTCTCTTATACACATCTGACGCTGCCGACGATAAGG
>URZB01000015.1 GCA_900552295.1 uncultured Collinsella sp. | reverse complement strand
ATTAATGGATGGAAACGGATGTTCTATCGGGACACACATTTTGTCCTATAAGCCCCGACCGCGGGGCTTTTGCTATTCACCTAGTCATTGGGAACCCGGCACTTGGGGACGTTCCTTTCCTGCCGGCAGCTTGGGACAGTCCTTAAAGGCTGTCCCCAACGACCACTCATTTAAGTCTGTCCCCAATGACTAGTAGTAGGCCCACATGGCTTCGACTTCGTTGAGGACCTCTACGGCGCCCCAGCGGCGGGCGCTGCGGCTGGCCGAGTTGGGATCGAAGACTCCAATCTGGTCGGCGTCGTCAATACCGTAAAGCACAATGTAGTGGCCCACGTTGGTAAAGGTGCCCGGCCGAACGGCGGCGATGACGGGCGCTCCCGAACGCAGTGCCTGAGTCATCGAGTCGCGATCGTTATGGAGCTCCGTTCCGTTAAGTCCCAACTGCCACGCGCCGCTTGTCATAAACGACCATTCGGTTGCACCGGTGGGGGCGTAATTGCCCGCCTCGGAAAGCGCGCACATATCGACGGGGGTCATATCGGTGCGTCCCGTCTTAAAGATGTAGACCATGGTGAGGCACGTGGGCCCGCAGGCATTTTGGCGGATGGTGCCGCCGGCGTAAGGCAGCTCCGACCACGCAGGGTCGATCTGATAGATATGGGGCATCGTGCCGGCTTGCCATTGCGAGCGTGGGGTCGAAAAGGCGAAAGAATAACCGGGTGCGACGGGGGCCTTGAGCAGCTTGTCCTCGGCGGTGGGCTCGAGACCGGCCGAGCCATGGGACATACAGGAGCTCATAAGCACAAAGACCAGACAGGTAAGGATAGAGCACAGTGCGAGGCGAAGTCGACGAGCCGGCAGGGCCGGGGCATTCACGTGCGATGTCGAGCGGTAGGGCTTGCCGTCGCGTCCGCCTTGGGGATGCGAAAAGAAGCGGTTGATATGGATGCCGGGCTGACGTGCGCCGTTGCGGCGCAGTTGCGGAACCTCGGCCTGACGCTGTCGAGTGCGCGCGCCCAAGCGGCTATCTTGCTGCGCGCTTGTGCCCGTGCTCAGACGGCCACTCTGCCGTGTTCTGCTTGCCTGCTGCCGAGACGAAGGCCTGGGTTGCTCTTGAGGACGTTGCGGATTGCTGCTCGTGGCACTTCTGGGCGTCGGCGTGGTACGGCCAGCAAGGCGAACGCTTTGTCGCCGTTGATCACCGTCGTTGTATCCGTATGCCATTCGTACCGCCTTGTCTCATGTATAACCTGTCCATCCTACAAAAAAGATGTGCAACAAATGGGCCTGCGCGTCAAAAGCTCGGTAAACGGTACGAAAGGCGCAAAACACACGGCCTCAAAAACATCTCTATATGCGTCCGATGAGCGTACGCCCGTCGGACGGGCGGCAACAATGAGCGGCAAACCGTGCCGTTCGTCCCAAAAACGGCGCCGCTCGTTTTGCAGTTCTGCCTTCGGTCGAGCTACAAGCGGAGCTGCTGCGCCAAGGCCGTATCTTAAAGCCACGAAATAAAAGAGCGCGGCAAAACAGACCGCGCAAGGGGTGACGTCAAGGGGCGTCAAAAAGGAAAGGAGGGGAACAATGGCGGACAAGAACGCAGAAGTTGCAGTCGAGGATAACGGCGGCATGAAGAAAACGCTTTCGCTCTGGAACTTCTTCACCATCGGTTTCGGTGCCATTATCGGTACCGGTTGGGTTCTGCAGGTCGGCGACTGGATGGTCGTGGGCGGCGGTCCCGTTCCCGCTATGATCGCATTCCTCTTGGGTGCAATCTTCCTCGTGCCCGTCGGAGCTGTTTTCGGTGAGCTCACGGCTGCTATCCCCATCTCGGGCGGCATCGTCGAGTATGTCGATCGTAGCTTTGGCCGTACGCTGAGCTACATCACCGGTTGGCTTTTGGCCCTGGGCAACGGCATCCTGTGCCCGTGGGAGGCCATCGCCATTTCGACCCTCGTGTCCGAGATGTTCGGCAGCCTGCCCGGTCTTGAGTGGCTGCGCGCCGTTAAGCTCTACACCATCCTGGGCGCCGACGTTTACCTGTTCCCGACGCTGATCGCGCTCGGCTTCGCAGCCTACGTCATCTTCCTCAACTTCCGCGGTGCCAGCTCGGCCGCCAAGCTCCAGGCCTTCCTGACCAAGGCTCTGCTCTGCGGCATGCTGCTCGCCATGGGCGTCTCGCTGTTCACCGGCTCGCCGGACAACGCCATGCCCGTGTTCTCCCAGGTCACCGGCGCTGGCGGCGGTAAGGCCGCTACCGAGGGCACCAGCCTGTTCGCCGGCATCGTGTCGGTCCTGGTTCTGACCCCGTTCTTCTACGCCGGTTTCGACACCATTCCTCAGCAGGCTGAGGAAGCAGCCGAGGGCCTCAACTGGAACAAGTTCGGCAAGATCATCTCCCTGGCTCTGCTGGCCGCCGGCGGCTTCTACATGGTCTGCATCTACTCGTTCGGCACCATTCTCGACTGGCATGAGTTTGTTAAGAGCCCGGTTCCCGCGCTTGCCTGCCTCAAGGGCATCAACATGCTTCTGTACCTGGCCATGCTCGTCATCGCCACGCTTGGACCCATGGGCCCGATGAACTCCTTCTACGGCGCCACGAGCCGCATCATGCTTGCCATGGGCCGCAAGGGCCAGCTGCCCGAGAAGTTCGCCGAGGTCGACCCCAAGTCCGGCGCTCCCAAGCTCGCCTGCGTCGTTCTGGGCGTCATCACCGTCATCGGTCCGTTCCTGGGCAAGAACATGCTCATCCCTCTGACCAACGTGTCGGCTCTCGCCTTCATCTTCTCCTGCGGTATGGTCGCCCTCGCCTGCCTGCGCATGCGCTTCACCGAGCCCGACCTGCCTCGTCCCTACGAGGTGCCCGGCGGCAAGTTTGGCATCGGCCTCGCTATCGCTGCCTGCGCCATCATCATCGGCCTGCTCGTGATTCCGTTCTCTCCCGCCTCCCTCAACATGGTGGAGTGGAGCATCGTGATCGGTTGGTTGGCTATTGGCCTGGCCCTCATGGCTTTCACCAATTCCCGCAAAAAGTAACGCCTAGCCGGGGCGGATCGGGTGCGCGGAATCCTCTCTCCCGCGCACCGAACCCGGCACCACTTGGGTAGCTTTGTGAGGCCTTAACCCAACACGGCCTCGCCCACTATATGGATCCATAAGGAGGAACCATGTCCACTAAGTATGCAATCGTTGGCGGCAAGCTCATCGACGGCACCGGTGCCGAGCCGGTCGAGAACTCCCTCGTTCTCGTCGACGACAACGGCAAGATCGAGTACGCCGGCGCTATGCAGGACCTTCCCGAGGGCGTTGAGGTCATCGACGCGGCCGGCAAGACCGTCCTTCCCGGCCTGATCGACACCCACCTGCACTTCTCGGGCAACCTGACCGACGATGACACCGATTGGGTCATGCAGCCGCTCCTCGAGAAGCAGGCCGTCGCCGTCAAGCAGGCCTACGACTGCCTCACCCACGGCCTCACCACCGTCTGCGAGATCGGCCGCTTTGGTATCCAGATCCGTGACTGCATCGACAAGGGCGTCTTTAAGGGTCCGCGCGTTCTGGCCACCGGCCTCGGCTTCTGCCGCGTTGCCGGCCACGGTGACTCCCACCACTGCACCCAGGAGCTCAACAAGGAATCCCATCCCTGGGGCGACCAGGTCGACGGTCCTTGGGATCTGCGCAAGGCCGTCCGTCGTCGCCTGCGCGAGAACCCCGATGCCATCAAGATCTGGGCTACCGGTGGCGGCATCTGGCGCTGGGACTCCGGTCGCGACCAGCACTACTGCTCCGAGGAGATCCAGGCCGTGGTCGACGAGGCAAAGATGGTCGGCATCCCCGTGTGGAGCCACTGCTACAACAACCACGCCGCTGCCTACGATTCCGTTCGTTTTGGCTGCGAGCAGCTGATTCACGGTTTCGATATCGATGAGCGCACCATGGACCTCATGGCCGAGCAGGGCACCTTCTTCACCCCGACGATCGCCTTCCTGCCCACCTGGTACGCCACCTATCCGCCCGTCTACGTCCCCGAGCTGCACGACAAGTACGAGGGCACCCTGGTCGAGAAGGAGCTGCAGCGCAACTACGACTGCCTGCGCGAGGCCAAGAAGCGCGGCGTTGTCATGACGATCGGCTCCGACTCCTTCTCCTTCGTCACCCCGTACGGCACCTGCTCCATCGAGGAGATGTACGAGTTCGTCGACAAGATCGGCTTCACCCCGGTCGAGACCATCACCTGCGCCACCCTCAACGGTGCCAAGATGTGCCACATCGAGGACGAGACCGGTTCCATCGAGGCCGGCAAGTGCGCCGACCTGCTGGTCGTCAACGGTGACGTCGCCGCCGACATCCACGTGCTCAACACCGACAACATGGACGTCATCATGAAGGATGGCTGGATCGTCGAGGCTGGTACCTTTGGCGAGGCCAACAAATACAGCGCCTAAGATACCGTTTGTCGATGGCTGGATGTAAAACACAGTTTTTGATTGCATAATGCAATGGAGAGGGTCGCTTGCGGCCCTCTTTATTGCTATGGGTGCGATAGAAAAAAGGGGATGACGGTGGATTTAAACAGGCTGATTCTGGGCAAGAGCTACAACTCTACCAAGGTCTTTCGCACGGCCCAGCATGTGGTCCAGGCCATCCTGCTCGGTATTGTCGTTCCGGCGCTTATCTTGCTGCTTATCTGGGATTTAACCGATAATCCCAATCCCGTTCCGGGCGTTGTCGTTATTGCCGGCATGGTCATGCTGTGCTTCTTTTTCTCGCATGTCTTTGTGGTCCCCGACGACCTCACATCGAGCGCAACCGACCGTACGCTCGCCATCGCATCAAAAATATTCGCCTACACGTCGCGCGGCCTTACGCCCGAAGCGGCCCTGGGCGCCTCTAAAATCATCCTGTCCGAGACCATCGCCTCTGCCATCTGCTTTACCGACGGCAAGCAGGTGTTGGCAAGCTGGGGCGAGGACTCGGCAAAGTGCCCCGCCGGCACCCCGGTCGTGCTCAA
Source organism: uncultured Collinsella sp. (assembly GCA_900552295.1). Classification (GTDB taxonomy): domain Bacteria; phylum Actinomycetota; class Coriobacteriia; order Coriobacteriales; family Coriobacteriaceae; genus Collinsella. Next base: position 8,320 of record URZB01000015.1, on the reverse strand, counting down.
GACCACGCTCAGTGTGATTGAGACGGGCGAGCAGAGCGTGTTTTCGCGTGACACCTCCAATGAGACGGGCGGCTATTTTCCCCGCCTGCGCGCCGGCATCGTCGCGCCGCTTACCGTGCGCGGGCATTGCGTGGGCACACTCGAGCTGTATTACCCTCGCCTGAGCAGCATCGATATGCGCCAGACGGCCCTTGCCTCGGGTTTTGCCGACCTAATTTCCACGCAGCTCGCCAGCTTTGAGCTCGAGCGCCAGGACGAGCTCACAGCCCGCGTTGAGCTTCGCGCCCTGCAGTCGCAGGTCGATCCGCATTTTCTATTCAATACCATTAGCACGATCGTGTCGCTCGTTCGAACCGAGCCCGACAAGGCGCGATCGTTGCTCATCGATTTTTCCCATTATTACCGTCAGACGCTTTCTGACTCCGATACGCTCACCACGCTCGAGCACGAGGTGGAGCAGGGCACTCGTTATATCAATCTTATGCAGGCCCGGTATGGCGACGGCCGTCTGCGCGTTTCGGTCGACATCGACTTTGAGGTGCGCGACAGCCTGGTACCGCCGTTTATCTTGCAGCCGCTGCTCGAAAACTGCATCAAGCATGCGCAGCGCGAGATCGAGCCGCTTTCTATTCGTGTTAGGGCTTTTGAGACCGTTGACGGCTTGGAGATTATCGTCGAAGATGACGGCATCGGGATGAGCGAAGAAGTCTGCGCGCATCTGTTTGAGCAGCATCGCCGAGAGGAGCCCGAGAGCATTACCGCCGACGGCTCCGTCAAGCGAGGTTGCGGCCTGGCGCTCTTCAACGTGCTTCAGCGCATCCATTTCTTTTACGGAGAAGATTCTGGCATGCGCGTGAAGTCCCAGGAGGGCGTGGGAACGCAGGTCATCGTTGAGTTGAACGGCGAGCCGCATGAGCCGGCGCCGCTAACGGTGTAGCACGCGGTTGGATTGAGCTAAAAAGAGGGGAAGCGCATATGTCCGAAGGCTGGAACATCCTGGTGGTTGATGACGAGCCCCCAATTAGGGCTGAGCTACGCTATCTGTTGGAAAAGGATACGCGTGTGGGTCAGATTGCCGAGGCGGGCAATGTCACCGAAGCCGTGGAGCTGATTCTGTCGAACAAGCCCGACGTGCTGTTTTTAGACATCACGATGCCCGGGCGCTCGGGAATTGAGCTTGCCGAGACCCTGCAAAACCTAAAGAGGCCGCCGGTCGTGGTGTTTGTGACGGCATTTGCCGAGTATGCGGCCGATGCCTATAACCTCGATGCTGTCGATTACGTCGTTAAACCGGTCGAGGATGCCCGCTTGTCAAAGGCGCTCGACAAGATCGAGACTGCCCTGGGCGCTCGCCGCGTCGTCCATGCTCCGCGCCAGCCTTTGCGACTGACGGTGGATCGCGGGGGCAAAAAGGTGTTCATTCCCGTGGCGGATGTCTGCTACTTTGAGGCGCGCGCCGATTTTTGCAACGCCGTCTGCGCCGAGGGGACGTACCTGATCAATGAGTCGATTTCCTCGCTCGAGCGTCGCCTGGCCTCCGAGGGCTTTATCCGCGTCCACCGCAGCTATCTGGTTAATTTGGAAGACGTGCATAATGTCGAGATCGGCTCCACGGGCCTGATGGAGCTCAGGCTCGACCGTGTGAGCTCGACGGTGCCCGTTTCACGCCGTCGCGCTGCCGAGGTCAAATCGCACTTGGGGCTTGCGTAAGGGTCGGTGTGCCATCGTTTGCCGTTGCAGGTTTGGCATGACTGCGCGGTGGGCATAATGGATTGCATCGAATGAAATCGAAAGGATTATTATGCCCGCGCTCATTACGCATCATCTGTTTGGCGAGGAAAGCATCGACCGTCTTCCGCAGGGCGTTATCACGTCCGACGAGGAACGCATCGCCTTTATCCTGGGCAACCAGGGCCCCGACCCGTTCTTCTTCCACATGCTCACGCCGCGCATTTCCGACTGCATGTCGCTTGCTCAGGTCATGCACCGCTCGCGCATGTCGCGCCAGTTCTCGTGCCTGCGCGACGGCGTGTCGCACCTGCAGCCGCGCGATGCCAATCTGGGTCGCGCCTTTGCGCTGGGCCTGCTGTCGCACTATGTGCTCGATCGCAATGCCCACCCCTTTGTCTACGAGCAGCAGTTTGGCATTGTCGAGTCCGATCCCGAGCTCGAGGCTTCGGGCAGTCAAGTTCATGCCGTGCTCGAAAGCGACTTGGACGTGCTGATGCTGCAGCTCAAGCGCGATGGGGCTACGGTCGAGGATTATCCGCCGGCGGGCGAGATCGTCACTACTGACCGCATCAATCGCGTTGCCGGCGTGCTGATGAGCTACGTCGCCGGGCGCGTGTACGGTATCGACATCCCGGCGGGGGAGTACGGCGGCGCCGTAGCCGACATGCAGCTGCTCTACCGCACTATCGAGCCGGCCGGTTCGGCCAAGACGCGCGCGATTGCCCTGCTCGAGGGCTTGGTGCACGATTATTCGCTACTCGACGGCCTTGCGCACCGCGTGACGACCGAGTTGCCCGAGCGTACCGGCAACCTGGGCCACTTGGCATGGAAGAGCCCCTTTACCGATGAAGTCTCGACCGAGAGCTTCCCCGAGGTCTTTGACCGCGCGCTGCTCGATTACGAGCTCACCGTCGCCCGCTTTATCGAGACCGGCGATATGGAAGCCGTGACCAACCACGTCAATTACAGCGGTCGCGCGCTCGGCGCCGACGAAGAGTTCGACCGCGAGGAGTAGGGCTCGTGCGTGCCCCTTTGCCGAATCCTTACCGGCGCCTCTGGACAATTGGGGTACGATGAACTAACTGCATATCGGGCGAATACGAAGGGGCCCTGTCCATGAAATACACCAAGCTCGAGCGTAACTGGGTTATGTACGATGTGGGCAATTCGGCCCTCGTGCTGCTCAATACCTCGGTGGTGCCCATTTACTTTAACGCCATCAATACCGGCGCTTCCTCGGCCGACCTGGTGGTCGCTTGGGGCAATGCGCAGACGATCGCCTCGCTGGTCATCGCCATGCTCATGCCCATTCTGGGCGCGCTTGCCGACTACGCCGGCAACAAGATCAAGTTCTTCTTGGGCTTCTTCCTCACGGGCCTGGTGCTTTGCCTGGCGCAGGCTATCCCAATGTCCGCCATGGCATTTTTGACCGTGTACGTGCTGTGCACCATCGGCCTTAACTCTTCTATGACGTTCTACGACGCCATGCTGCCCGACATTACCACCGACGAGCGCATGGACGCTGTGTCCAGCTCGGGCTATGCCTGGGGCTACATCGGTTCCACCGTGCCGTTCGTCATCTGCCTGGCGCTCATCATGGGTGGCCCCGCTCTTGGCGTCCCTACCATGCTGGCAACGCGTCTGTCGTTTATCATCACTGGTGCCTGGTGGCTCGTCTTTACCCTGCCGCTCATTCGCACCTATAAGCAAAAGTACGGTCGCGAGCGCGGTCCCGAGGACACTATCGGCCACATCGTGGGCGGTGTGTTCTCCGAGGTCGGACACACCATGCGCGAGATCGCCCACAACAAGACCGTGCTGGTCTACATGATCGCGTTCTTCTTCTACATCGACGGCGTGCACACGGTCATTTCCATGGCAACCAGCTACGGCTCGGCTTTGGGCATCGATTCGACGCAGTTGGTGCTGGCGCTGCTCGTTACGCAGTTTGTTGCTTTTCCGTCTGCCATCATCTACGGCAAGCTCGCCGGACGCGTGGGCACGCTCAACATGATCCTGGTGGCGGTCGCCGCCTACATGGGCATTGTGCTGTTCGCCGCGTTCTTCCTAAAGACCGCCTTTGAGTTTTGGGTGCTTGCCATTATGGTCGGCCTGTTCCAGGGCGGCGTGCAGGCGCTCAGCCGTAGCTACTTTGGCCGCATTATCCCCAAGGAAAAGTCCAACGAGTACTACGGCTTCTTTGACATCTTTGGTCGTTATGCAAGCGTTATGGGCACCTTCCTGGTGTCGGTCGTCACCTCGCTGACCGGCAACCCGTCGCTGGGCGTCCTTTCCATTGGCGTGCTGCTGATCGTTGGCTTTATGCTGCTGGTCCGCCTGTCCCGCATGACTCGGGCGGCAGAGCATGCCGCATAGGAGCGAGCGGCTATTGTGCCTGTCCACGGTACTCTTTTGGGGTTATCCGCAATAAACATTGCGACTTGCGAGCAATGATTTGCCCAAGTGGGTATGATGGAATCAGCTAGGTCGCGGGGCGTCGCCTGTGTTTGGCGGCGCCCCGTTTTTGTGTTGCAGGGAGGGTAAGGCATGAACGCCACGGTCGTGATTCCAACGTATTGGGCGGGCGATGACGCTTGCGCAAACGCCCCTGGCACCTATGACCATTCGACGCGACTCAACGCCGACAATCCCGAACTCGACCGCTGCCTGGCCTCGCTTGAGCAGGTACGTGACATCCCGCGCATCATCCTTTTGGTGGTCTGTCCCGTTTCTGCCACAGCCGATGTGTCGCTGCGCGTGCACGAGATTGTCGACGCGCATCCCACGCTCAAGGTCACCGTTGTCACCAACACCCAGGCCTCGCGCATCGCAGACCGGGTTGCTCAGATCGCGCCCAAGGGTTCGGGCGAGTGCGTGAGCCTGCGAGGCTACGGTGCCATCCGCAATATGGGGCTAGCCTGCGCCGCTGTGCTGGGGCATGACGCGGTTATCTTTTTGGATGACGATGAGACTGTCATCGACGCCGACTTTATGAAGCGCGCGACCTATGCGTTGGGGCAGCAGACGCGTCAGGGCTTGCCGATCTTGGTCAAGAGCGGCTATTTCTACGATCGCGACGGCTCGCCGCTGGCTCCCACGGACAAGGCGGGCATCTGCCATCGTTGGTGGACCAAGCGCATCGAGTTCAACCGTTGGATGAAAAAGGCGCTCTCGGGCACCCGCATCTCGCGCTCCAACTACGTGTGCGGCGGCCTGATGGCCCTGCACGCCCGCGCCTTTACGCGTGTGGCCTTTGACCCGTTTATCACCCGCGGCGAGGACTTGGATTACCTCTTTAACATGCGCATGTTTGGCTACGACGTGTGGTTCGATAACGAGTGGACCGTGCGCCATCTGCCTCCGGAGTCCGAAAAGCGCTCACCGCGCTTTATGCAGGATGTATACCGTTGGTACTACGAACGGGCCAAGTTGACATTCGCCGCGCATCAAAAGGAGCTCATTCCCGTTACGGCGGCATCGCTCATGCCCTACCCGGGCCCGTGGATTTCGCGCGAGCTCGACGACCGCGTGCGCAAGACCGCTATGGTCCGCAGCGTGTTTACCCGCGAGCATGAGGGCTACCTGCGCATCTGGCGCCATGGTATCGACGAGGCAAAGGCCTATGCGCGCCAAAACGCTGCAAGCTACCTGCGTTTCCAGAGCTTTTGGCCCAAGATCATGGACGGGCTTTGGCGTGACGCACAACTGATCAGTATCCTGGAGGGGGCCGAATGATCGACCGCCGCGCCCAGCGCGATAGTTCAATATCAATCTTTCGCATCATTGCCGTTGCCTGCGCCATTTGCGTGCTGGTGTACTTTATTTTTGCCTTGGTGACCGGTATCGAGCCGATCGCCACGGTGATTGCCTGCGCGCTGCTGTGCATCTTTCTGTGCATCTTTATCTTTTTGACGCTCAATCCCGATTCGGTGCGCTCCCAGTACACCGAGGAGACGCTCTCGGTGGCCTCGGCCATGCTCGAGGACATTAAGGGCGGTCTGACGCAGGAGTCGGCGCGTTTGGTGTGCCGGCGCATTTTGCCCGAGACGCGCGCCATGACGGTGGCCATCACCGACGAGGACAACGTGCTTGCCTGCGCGGGCGAGTTTGAGGAAAAACTGCTGCCCGATACTCCCATCCACACGCTTGCCACACGCTACGTTATCGAACATGGCATCGTGCAGTCGTTCAACCGTATGGTGGATGTCGTGGGCTCGGACGGCTCGCACAACCAAGTCCCCGCCGGCATTATCGCCCCCATCAAGGTGGGCGATCGTACCGTCGGCACGCTCAAGTTCTACTACAAGACCCCGCGCGCCGTCGACCGTACCCAGTACGCGCTTGCCTCGGGCTTTGCCGAGATCTTGTCCACGCAGCTCGCCATCCACGAGCTCGAGGTGCAAAAGGAACTCACGGCGCGCGCCGAGGTGCGTGCGCTGCAGGCGCAGATTAACCCGCACTTCCTGTTCAACACGCTGAACACCATTGCATCGTTTACGCGCACCGACCCGCTGCGGGCCCGCGAACTGCTTCGTGAGTTCTCATCGTTCTATCGTGCCACGCTCGACAACTCGGGATCGCTTATTCCGGTCTCGCGCGAGGTCGCACAGACCAAGCGCTACCTTACCTTTGAGAAGGCCCGCTTTGGCGAGGACCGCGTGCTTGCGACGTTCGATGTGTCCGAGGACGTGGAAGATACGCTGGTGCCGGCGTTCGTGATCCAGCCGATTGTCGAGAACGCCGTACGTCATGGTATGGGCGATGACGACGCCCTGAGGATCGACGTGACCGTTCACCAAGACGGCGAGGATGCAATCTTGATTGCCGTGGCCGATAATGGCGTGGGCATGGATGAGGGTACCGCCGCCAGACTGTTTGACGAGCGTTCTGCCCGTCCCGACGCCAGCTCTCCCCAGGGTGGCGGCGCCGGTGTGGCCATGCACAATATTTCGGAGCGCATCCATCGCTTTTATGGGCCGCACTCCTATACGCGTGTCGAATCGGCGCCGGGCAAGGGCACCAAAGTGCTCCTTCATCTTGATTTGTCAGAGAGCATCTTCGACATTCAAGAGTAAAATAAAAGGCTACGGGCTCAACGTCATGCGACGGATGCCCGGCGTAGTTAGTTGACGAAAGGTTTTATCCCTATGCTGCGTGCGATGATTGTGGATGATGAGGCGCCGGCTCGCTCGGAGCTTCGCTTCCTGCTCGAGCAAACGGGCAAGATCGGCACGATCACGGAGGCGTCGAGCGTCCGCTCCGCCATCGAGATGCTTATGGAAAGTCGCGTGGAAGTCGTGTTTCTCGATATCTCGATGCCCGGTGCCTCGGGCCTGCAACTTGCCGAGGCGCTGCATAAGCTCAAAAATCCGCCGGCGATCGTGTTTGTGACTGCGTATAGTGACCATGCGGTCGAGGCATTCGACGTGGATGCCGTCGATTATCTGATGAAGCCGGTCGAGGAAGCTCGCTTGGATCGCGCGATCGAGAAGGTCATGCAACGCACCAAGCCGGTTACGGACAGCAAGGTGACCATCGAGCGTATCCCGGTGGAAAAGGGCGGCCGCAAGGTGCTCATTCCCGTGGACGACATTCGCTTTATCATGGCCAAGGACGATTACTCCTGCATCTATACCGTCGATGATCGCTTTTTGTCGACGACCTCGCTGGCGCAGTTTGAGGCCAAGCTCTGCGACTTTGGCTTCTTCCGTGTTCACCGCCGCTATATCGTCAACTTGGCGTGCGTCACGGATGTGGAGACGGTGCCCTCGGGCGCCATCCAGCTGGGCATTACGGGCGTCGACGAACGCGTGCCGGTTTCGCGCCGCCGCGTCGTGCCGCTCAAGAAGGCTCTGAGTCTCTAGCACACTGGCCCCGCAGCCCTGTAGACCCATCGTCTGCGGAGCCGTGGGGCCTTTTTGTATGTATCTGCCGAATCGTTTTTTGCGGAAGGGATCCCATGAACAGTGCAAGCGCCAAGCGTATCGACATCATCTCGGACACCCACGGCTATCTTTCGCCTGCGCTCCTGGATGAGCTTGAGGGCGCAGACCTGATTATCCACGCCGGCGACCTCACGTCAGAGATGGACTACGAGCACCTATGCACCATCGCCCCCGTGCGGGCCGTACTGGGCAACAACGATTACTACCGCGACTACGGCCCCGATGTAGACCGTCTTGCGCTCTTTACCTACGAAGGACTCAAGTTCGCCGTAGCCCACTACCGCGAAGACCTTCCGGTGGGATCCGTAGACGTAGCCATCAACGGCCACACCCACGTAACCAAAGAAGCCCAAGTGGGCCGCTGCTTAGTTCTCAACCCGGGCAGCGCCAGCTACCCCAGAGGCACCCGAGGCCCCACCATGGCCAGAATGCTAGTAAAAGACGGCAAGATCCTAAGCACTAAGTTTATTGACCTAGAGTAATCACAACAAAAACGGGGGATGCAGATGCGTCCCCCCGTTTCCATTTGAGCCAAAGGCGGAAGTTCAACAAGATCCATCAGACCAACCCCGCCGAGGAGCATGCGGGCTAGCCGCGCAGCGGCGCACGCCCGCAAAACTGATTGAACAATGTGACGGCAGGGA
>URZB01000014.1 GCA_900552295.1 uncultured Collinsella sp. | reverse complement strand
GTGCCTAGCGCTTACGGATACCCCAGACCAGGGCTCCGACGCCGGCCATGGCAATGACGAATGCCATGAGCAATGCGGCGGCCTGCTGGTCACCCGTGGTGGGCAGGAAACCCTTGACCGTCTTGACGATGTTCGTCACGGTCTTGGGCGTGCCGGGGTCGGGCGTCGGCACGGGCGTCTCGGGCTTCTTGTACGTGTTGTTGAACACGATACCCTCGACGCTCTTGTCGCCCTTGGTAAAGGCAACGTTCGCCTTGAGGTTGCCCTCGCCGTCGTCGACCACGTTAACGGTCGCGGTAAAGACGGACTTGTCGTAGGTCATACCGGCCTCGTCACCCTTGACCTCGCTGATGGTGTAGACGTACGTACCGGGCTCGTCGTACTCGAGCTTGTCGAAGTTGATCTTGCCGTCGGCATCGTTGGTAACCGTAGACTCGATGTTCTCGCCAACGAGCTTAAAGCTAAACTCGTCCTTCTTGAGCTCGCGTCCCTCGAGCACCTTGACCGCGCCGATGGAAACCTGCGTGGGCATGGCGTGATACTTGTTGGTAAAGCCAGCCGACTCGGTAGTTCCCTCGAGCTTGTGCGTCGCGGTCAGCGTGCCGTCACCATTGTCGGAGACGGTGGTCACGACGGTGTAGGTCGTGCCGTCATAGGTGACGCCCTTGTACAGGCCGAGCGCGTTGGGGCAAGCCTCGCGCAGCGTGTACATGTGCGTACCGGGTGCCTCGTAGCGGATCGGGCTCAGTGTCACAGTGCCGTTGGCGTCGTTGGTGCCGCTCGCGACAACCACGCCGTCCTCGAGCAGCTCAAACGTGAACTCGCCAGCTGCAAGGTTGCGTCCGGTCAGACGCTTGACCGTCTTGACCTGATCGGTCACGGAAGAATCGGTAGGTGCCACGCCGTAGGTGTTGGTGAACGTGAAGCCTGCACCGTCGTCGCCCTCGCGCACGACACGCAGATGTCCGGTACCGTCGTCAGTCACGGTGTAGGAAACCTTGCGCATGGCGTTGGTGTCATTGGTCACACCAGGGGCGCTACCGGACTCGGTCACCGTGTAGGTAAAGGTGTGCGAGCGCGGAGCGGTGGGGGCTGCGGGCTCGGACTCGTCGCCGGGCTCGTCAGCGTTGGCATCAGCGTCGGCGTCGGCCTCTGCCTCGTCAGCATCGACGTCGTCAGCTTCGTCTGCCTCGGCCTTATCGGTCGCATCGTCCGTCACGCCCAGAGCGCGGTTGAGGTCCTCGAGCGTAAAGTGGATCTTGCCAAAGTCCACGTTGCCAGCCGCGTCGTTGGTTGCGGTCGTGCGCTCGGGCATCGGAGCACCAGCCTCGTCGGCGGTCACGGTAAAGGTGAACTTACCCGTGATGTCGGCCGGGGTCAGGCCCTCGGCAACCTGGAGCTTCTTAGTACCGGTGAGCGCAGCATCCACGGCGTCGGCGCCGTAGACGTTCTCGAACAAGGGCTCGACGCCGCCGTAGTCGACCGTCGCCGTCAGGGTACCGTCACCGTTGTCGACGACGATAACCTTAAAGCCAAAGCTCCACGTTGTAGCGGAAACGCCATTCGGCAGCCCGAATAAATCTTCGTAGGCCGTGTAGTTAATGGTCCAGGCAAGCTTGCCGTCCTTATCGGTACGATAAGCAAGCCCAGCAGCCTCAAGATTAGCAAGCATCTTGGTGTCGTAGTGCAGCGTATCAAAGCTCACGTGCCCGCCGATATTGGGCTTGAGGTTTTCGTATGCCACAAGCTCACCCTGATAGGCGATGCCGAACCAGAACTCGCCGTCGGCCATCGGGCGACCGGTCAGAGTCTTGGTGGCAACGACCTGAGCAGCGGTGCCACCAGGCGTGTTGGTCGTAGCGCTGTAACTGTTGTGGAACGGCACCAGGGCCTTCTCGACCTTGTTCTCGCCACTCTTGTGGACCGTCTCATGCGTGCCCTCGAGACCACCGGAAACGGTCGTCGTAGCAGTGAGCGTACCGGCGGTGTCGTCGGCGATGGCGATCGTCACCGTGCGTACGGCGTCATCGTAGGTGTAACCGGGCTGGCCGTCGTTCTTTTCGGCCACGGTGTACTTGAAGGTCTTGCCGGCGTCAGCCTGCGTAAATTTAACCTCATGACCAGCCAGAATGTCGATCAGTCCGACCGTTGCCTCTGCCGCTTCGGGGGACTTGAAGCTGTTGGCCCCGGGCAGCAAACCGAGCGCGCGAGCCGAAGCGTCGTCAGCAGGTGTCACGGTAAAGGTGAACTGGCCCTCGGTCATGGGGCGGCCGTCCAGATACTTGCTGAGCCACAGACCGCCGGCCGCGGTGTAGTTAAGCTCAGTGCGGTACGTGTTGGTAAAGCGTCCGTTTTCCTTCTTGGTGACGTTGGCGGTCGGGTTGCCATCGCCGTCCTCGGTCACGGTTACTTCGGCGGTCGCGACGTGGGAGTCATACGTCATGCCGACCGTATTGCCCGCGTTCTCGCGGATCTCGTACTTGTAGGTTCCGGCAGCCGTGTAGCGAATCTTGCCGAACTTGATGGCGGCAATGCCGTCCTTCGCATCGTGCTTGCTCACGGTTACGGTTGCAGGATCGGGTAGCGGGGCGCCATCGGGGGCGGTAATGGTAAAGCTGAACTCGTCCCCATCCGTCCACTCGCGACCGTCGATGGCCTTGCTCAGGTCAAAGTCGAGGTCTGCATCGGTCGGGGTCACGCTGTAAGTGTTCTCAAAGGTCGCAGGCGTGGCGCTCTTCAGCTCGTGCGTAGCGCTGAGGGTACCGTCGCCGTTGTCAGTAATGGTGGTCTCGATAGTGTATTTGGCGTCACTGTAGGTGATGCCCTTGCTGGTGGTTCCGCCCTTGACCTCGCGCAGCGTGTAGGTGTGCTTGCCGGGCTTGTCGTATGCGACCTTGCTCATCGTGATCGTGCCGTCGGCGGCGTTGGTGCCGGTAGCGACGACCTCATCGCCCTCGACGAGCTCGAAGGAGAACTCGCCTTCCTTGAGCTCACGCCCGATCAGGAACTTGGTCGCCTTGACCTGGTCGGTGACGCTAAATTCGTCAGGGTTCGGCTTGTAGGAATTCTCGAATGCCGCGGTCTTGGCGTCCTTCAGCTCGTGCTTCGCCTCGAGCTTGCCCTTGCCGTTATCGGTGATCGTGGTCACGACGGCATAGGTCTTACCGTCGTAGGTGATACCGTTGCCTTCGGCTCCCTTAGCCTCGCGCAGCGTGTAGGTGTGCTTGCCGGCCTTGTCGTACTTCACGGCGCTCATCGTGATGTTGCCGCTGGCGTCGTTGGTGCCGGTGGCGACGACCTTGTCGCCCTCGACGAGTTCGAAGGAGAACTCGCCGGCCTTGAGGTCGCGGCCGGTCAGGGACTTGGTCGCCTTGACCTGGTCGGTGACGCTGGAGTCCTCGGGCGTCACGGTGTAGGAATTCTTAAACTCGGCGGTCCCGGCGCCCTGCAGTTCGTGCTTAACCGAAAGCTTGCCGTTTCCGTTATCGGTAACGGTCGTCACGATGGTATAGGCCGCGGTACTGTAGGTAATACCGTTGTCGGCATCGACCTTAACCTCACGCAGCGTGTAGGTATGCGTACCGGCCTCGGTGTAGGTGATAGCCTTCATCGTGATTGTGCCGTCAGCCGCATTGGTGCCCCGGGCGACAACCTTGTCGCCCTCGACGAGCTCGAAGGAGAATTCTCCCGCCTTGAGGTCGCGGCCGGTCAGGGACTTGGTCGCCTTGACCTGGTCGGTGACGCTGGAGTCCTCGGGCGTCACGGTGTAGGAATTCTTGAACTCAGCGCTCTTGGCGTCCTTCAGCTCATGCTTGACCGCGAGCGTGCCGTCGCCCTTGTCGGTAACGGTGGTCACGACGGTGTAGGTCTTGGCGTCATAGGAGACGCCCTTGCTGGTGGTTCCACCCTTGGCCTCGCGCAGCGTGTAGGTATGCTTGCCGGCCTCGGCGTACTTCACGGCGCTCATCGTGATGTTGCCGTTGGCGTCGTTGGTGCCGGTGGCGACGACACTGTTGCCCTCGACGAGCTCGAAGGAGAACTCACCGGCCGCAAGCGCGCGCCCGGCCAGGGACTTGGTCGCCTTGACCTGGTCGGTGACGCTGGACTCAGTGGGGGTCAGATTGTAGGAATTCTTGAACTCAGCGGTCTTGGCATCCTTCAGGACGTGCTCGGCCTTGAGCGTACCGTCGCCGTTGTCCGTGATGGTGGTCTCGATGGTGAACTTGGCATCGCTGTAGGCGATGCCCTTGCTGGTGGTTCCGCCCTTAACCTCGCGCAGCGTGTAGGTGTGCTTGCTGGGCTCGTTGTAGGTAATCTCGCTCATCGTGATCTTGCCGCCAGCGGCGTTTTTGCCGGTAGCGACAACCTTGTCGCCCTCGACGAGCTCGAAGGAGAACTCGCTGGCCTTGAGGTCGCGGCCGGCCAGAACCTTGGTCGCCTTGATCTTGTCGGTGACGCTGGAGCTCTTGGGGGTCACGTTGTAGGAGTTCTTAAACTCAATCTTCTTAACGTCCTCGGCGCCCTGCAGCTTATGCGTAGCCACCAGCTGGCCCTTGCCGTTATCGCTGATGGTCGTCACGATGGTGTAGACCGTATCGTCGTAGGTGATACCGCCGGCGTCGCCTGCAACCTCATGCAGCGTGTAGGTGTGCTGACCGATCTCGGTGTACTTGATGGCGCTGAACGCAACGTTGCCCTCGGCGTCATTCTTGACGGTCTCGATAAGCTCAGAGTCCTCACCCTTAACCTCGCGCAGCTCAAAACTGAACTCGCTGGCCTTGAGCTCGCGCCCGGTCAGGACCTTGGCCACGGCAATCTGACTGGTAACACTGGACTCAACAGGCTCCGCGGCATAAATGTTCTTGAACTCGGTTTCGCCCGAGGTCTTCTCGATGGAAGCCTTGAGCTCGCCCTTTGCGTTGGGTGTCACCGTCACGGTAAACTCTGCAATGTTTTTGCTGTAAGTAATGCCATTGATAGTTTGACCAGCGTTCTTCTCGCTGACCTTGTAGACGTACGTGCCGGGCTCGGTGTATTTGATCTCGCCGAAATCGATGGCTTTGTTACCCTTGGTCGCGACCGCGGTCGTGGACTCCGGCATCGGAGTACCGGCCTTGGACGTCAGACCAAACTCAAACTCGTCCTCATTCGTCCAGTCGCGGCCCTCGAGCACCTTGGTCAGGCCAAAGCTGGCCTTGGTATCCGCCGTTGTCGGCGTCATATTAAGCGTAAAGCTAATCTTGCCGTTATTGCCCAGGTAGACATTGACCTTCGTCGCGCCGGAAACAATCTTCGTGTTGTTCCACTGGGGATTGATTACGTCGTGTGCGGTGTCCGTCGGGTTTCCGCCCACACGCTCCTTGGTGGTGTGGAGCTGATTAATATAGGCGAGGCGCGCAGTACCAGCCTTAATCGACCAGTGATCGCCATCCTTTACCAAAGCACCTTCAAAGCTTTCGAGCTCGCTTCCCTTAACCGGGATCGAAACGGAATCATCGTACGGCGCGCCCGACGAGTTCTGCGCCACAAACTCATCTTTGTACCAATAGGTCTTAGAGCCCGAAGGCTTTTCCGTTGCAAGCTTGGTGCAAGCCGCATCCGTATAGACGGGCGTTAGCTTTTGGAAGTAGTAGTAGCTGTTCGTGGCAGCAGGCTCAAAGCTCGCGACCGTATCGCCCACGTCGTCGCCGGTCCACTTGTTGGCGTAGAAGCTAACGGTATTGGAATCGGCGTCCTTGTGCTCATTGATGTAATCCTGCAGACCCGGTACGTTATTGGGAGTAAACAGGTTTTTGCGTGCAATAGCCTTTACGCTCGATGCATATGCAACGCGGATAGGCGAGATGGCATCCGTGGAGTCAACCACAAACGTGCCCGCAGACTCGTCAACGGTAAAACGGCGCAGCGGAATGAGCGATGCGGGGACCTTGACCGTCACGATGTCGCCGCGCTGCGGATTGTTCTCGTCCGCGCAATCAACCGTAATTACGAGATGGGCGAGCTCGCCATCAAACGTATAGGTATCGATATTGCCATCGGTCGACTTGGTGGCGGCCCCATAGGTCTTGCCGTTGTACTCGGCACCGGTAAAGCTATCGACCTGCATAAAGGCGCCCAGCTCGTCCTCGAATGTGATGTAGCCGGAACCGTTGGGATTGTTGCCCTCGACCTTGGTCGGGAAACCCTTGCCCGACGTAATGGCACTCGAGATGTCTGCGAAGACTTGATCTAGCTCTGCAGCGTTGGCTGCAGACTTGTAATAAGTAGCACCGGCAACGCGATCGCCCAGCTTTCCGCTCGTATACGAAGTCGCCTTGGGATAGTTGCTCGACATGGCGTGCATGAATTTATTTTCATCGCTCGTCTTGTAGCTCGTAGGATCGGCACTGGGATCCGCACCGTCAAAGATGCCGATGGTGTAGACGGTAGCGCCTTCGTCCTTCATGGCCTTAGCAGCCGCAATGGCATTGTTGGCGACCGTGGGGCTAAAGTCGCTACGTCTCGTGGGCTTGCCGTCTGTAAAGAACACAACAACCTTCTGGGCGTCTTCACGTCCAGAAGTAATCCCCTTGGCCAGCTCCATGCCGTTATCGGCACGAGTGGCGCCATTGGGCTTAATGGAATTAATCGTTCCCTTGAGGCCCTCTACGCCACCGCCCGAGCACGCCGTCAACTTTTGCATTGTCTGCGAGTAGTTGTAGAGATAGCCCTCGTCGGAGTAGTACGTATCGTTGCCGACCTTATCGGCCTGCTCGCCCGCGAACTTCACGATGGCAACCTGGTGCTGCTTGCTCGCGTCCTTAACGTTCTTGTTTTGCTCCGCAATGGTGTCGATAAAGTGGTTGGCAGCATTCTTGAGCGCATCGATACGCTTGGGAGAATCTTCACCACCCATAGGATCATCCATTGAGCCAGAGGCATCGAGCACCATCACGATGTCGAGCGGCTTGGAAACCAGCGACGTCGTATCGGATGTCGAAGACATCGCCGAAAGCGTAGTCAAAAAGTCCGATTTCCCGTCATCGATTGCTTGGACCGTCTTATCCGTCCAAATTCGGCCGACGTTTTGCGTCGTGACCTTGCCGCCGTCATAGCCGCCCGCCCAGAACTTCCAATGGTTGCTGGTGTCGTGATCGACTATCTTTGTCGCTTCCGGTCCGTCCATACCGGTGCTGGACCTGGCGTTGGCCTCGGGCAGCATGGCGAATGCTGCGGCTGGCAACACCAGCGCTACGGCCAGTATCACCGCCAAGAGACCCCTCGTGTACCTGCTCATCGCGTCTCCCTTCTCGCGAGCTCAGACCTTGCATCAGCCTAAAGTTACGGAATGAGACACAATTAGGGCAGGTGACACATGTTCCAGATTCGGTTTTGGGCGTGAGACAAATGTCTCACCAAAGTTAAGACACGGCGTTTTCGCAGGAAAATAGGTGCGACTCAGAGCCATCGGGCCAAAATGATCCGTTTTCCTCCGTCCACGGAAGATCAAAGGCTGTTACGGATATGGTGCCATTTCAAAACTATGCCGGATTACGGGGCTAAAGTCGGGACCCTCATCCATACCCTCATTTTTTGAAAAACGGCAGGCTGTCTACCTGCGGTTTTGTTTTTTGCGATTTTCTGCATGGTCGGAGATTCGCTATCCAGCCCCGTAATCCGTCATAGTTTTGTTCGCGACGGCACAACCGCGCGTTTAAGCGCGGGGCCGGTGGGGCATTTTTGCCCCACCGGCCCCTATTCCAGCGCTATTCCGGCTTGGTTTCTACTGTGGGAGTCTTGTCCGCTGCGACTGGGGTGCGGGCGGTGTCCATAGTCAGGCAGTGCTTGGGGCAGCTTTCGATGCACTCGCCGCACACCACGCAGGCGTACGGGTCGATCGACCAGGTGCCGTCCTTGCGATCGACCGCGAGCGCACCCGCCGGACAGCGACGTGCGCACATGCCGCAACAGATGCATACATCCATGTCGTTAACGATATGCCCGCGCAGGCGCTCGGGCGATGCAAGCTTTTCCTGCGGATAGCACACCGTGACCGGCTGCTTGACCATAGAACCCAAGGCCGTCTTGGCAAATGTCAGTAAACTCATGCCACGCCTACCTTTCCGTGCAGCTAATGCAGGGGTCGATGGTCAGGATAATCATAGGGACGTTGGCAATGAGCACACCCTGCAGCGCATGCGTCAGGCCCGCAAGGTTTTGCGACGTCGGCGTGCGCACACGGA
The DNA here is from genome assembly GCA_900552295.1 of uncultured Collinsella sp. Taxonomy (GTDB): domain Bacteria; phylum Actinomycetota; class Coriobacteriia; order Coriobacteriales; family Coriobacteriaceae; genus Collinsella. The sequence goes on along the minus strand of URZB01000014.1, from coordinate 5,361 downwards.
AGCGGTCCAGGTTCTTGGTGCCGTTGCCGCGCACATAGTAATACGCTTCGCCGCGCGGCTGCTCAATCACGACCTCGCCGCGCGCGCCGTCAGCCGGCGTGAGCTTGGTGCGCCCACCGATGCCGTCGTGCGGAATCTTGTCCACGAGTTCCTTGATAATGTCCATGGCCTGCGTGACCTCGGCGCAACGCACCTGGCAGCGGGCATAGCAGTCGCCATCGGTCGCCACGATGGGCTCAAACGCCGCCAAATCCGCATAGGCACCGTCGCCGAACATGCGCACGTCGTAATCCACACCCGAGGCGCGACCGAACGGGCCGACCATCGAAAGCTCCAGCGCGTCCTTCTTGCTAATCACGCCCACGCCATGCAGGCGCTCGCCGCAGCTGGCATCATCCAAAAACGTATGCACCAGGGCCTCGTAGTCGGAACGCATGGCATCGAGCATCTGGACAATGCCCGCCAACTCGGAGTCCTCGATGTCGTGCTTAAGGCCGCCGATCTCGTTGATCGATAGAATCACGCGGCCACCGCAGGTGCTCTCAAAGATCTTGAGAATCTGCTCGCGCAGGGTCCACGAACGATAGAACAGCGCCTCAAAGCCAAAGGCATCGGCGAGCAAGCCCAGCCACAGCAGGTGCGAGTGAATGCGCGAAAGCTCGTGCAAAATAGTACGGATATACTGCACGCGGCCGGGCACCTCGATGTCGAGCATGCGCTCGCAGGCTGTGGCATAGCCGTAGCTGTGGCCCACGGCGCAGATGCCGCAGATGCGTTCGGCGATGTAGCCAAACTGATGCATGTCGCGCTTTTCGGTGAGCTTCTCGAGTCCGCGGTGCACAAAGCCGATCTGCGGAATTGCCTCGATAACGCGGTCGTCCTCGATCACCAGGTCCAGATGAAGCGGCTCGGGCAGCACCGGGTGCTGCGGGCCAAACGGAATAACGGAGCGATGTGCCATGGGCCTTACGCCTCCTTTTTCTGCTTGTCGCGGGCGGCCTTGGCGGCAAGCGCCGCGCGGACCTTGGCCGCCTTCTCGGGATCCATGGCGGCGAGCTTTGCCTCCATCTCGGCGGCCTTGAGCGCGGCCTTCGCAGCAGCCTCATCATGCTGAGCATCGGAGCCGGCAGCCGCAGCGGGCTGAGCAGCGGCGCCCGCGGCATCGCCGGCGCTCGCAGTGCTCTCCCCTGCAGCAGCCGCAGCCGCGGCAGCCTTCTCGGCAGCGGCCTTGCGCGCCTTGGCCTCGGCGGCGGCACGGACCTTCATGGCCTTCTCGCGCGAGGCCTTCACCTCGGGCGTGATAACGCTCATGGGCTCGGCAGTCGAAACCTGGTAGAAAAAGCCCTTAAAGTCGATCTGCATGTCGGTGATGGCAAGACCAAATAGATCGTGCGCTTCGTTTTCAAACGGGAATACCGCCGGATAGTACGAGCTGACGGACGGAATCTCCTGGTACCGATCAATTCCCTCAACCACCAGGTTCTCAATCGCATAACTGCCGTCCTGGGCGATCTGCTCCTGAGCAGTGCGAACGTTGATAAACGTATAGACCAAGCGATACGTGCCGTCGTCGACGTTGCGCTCGGCGTGCATTTGCACAAAGCGCGCGCCGACGCCCTTGAGCGCCTGGACATGCGACAGGAGCTCGTCGATCCCAACGGTGGTATAGATAGCCTTTTGCATTACTCGGCCTCCTTTGCAGCGACGGGCGCGGCTGGCGTCCCAGCGGGCGTGTCGCCAGCCCCCGTAACTGCCACAAACCCGTCCTCGCCCAGCTCGACGCCACCATCCCAGGTTGCGGCGCCGCCCACGGTAAGCGGGTCACCGCCAACACTCATCACGGCCTCCTTCTGGTCCAGGATGCCGCACGCCTCCACGATGGCATCGATCACGGTCTCGGGACGAATGGCGCACCCGGGCGCGTACACGTCCACGGGAATCGCGCGGTCTACGCCGCCGATCACGTTATAGGCATCGCGGAATACGCCGCCCGAGCACGCGCAGATACCGCAGGCCACCACGCACTTGGGCTCGAGCATCTGGTTGTAGATCTGGCGCACGACGGGCAGGTTCTGAGCGTTGACCGACCCCGTCACCAAAAAGATATCCGCATGCTTGGGGTTGCCGGTGTTGACCACGCCAAAGCGCTCCGCATCGAACAGCGGCGTGAGCGAGGCCAGCACCTCGATATCGCATCCGTTGCAGCTCGAGCCGTCGTAATGAATAACCCACGGCGAGCGCGACATTTTATGATCCATGGATGCCGCCTCCTAAATAAACACGTCGACGAGGATGGGCATAAGGTTGAGCAGGCCAAACACCAGCGCCACGCCCCATCCGAGCTTAAAGCAGCTGCGCCAGGTGCTGCGTGCGAAGGTGTTATCGATCAGTACCTCGACAAAATACGTCGCGACCATCACGACCAGGGCGACCACCCAGCTCACCGGGTTGTCCCAAACAAAGAACATGCCCACCCACATCAAAAACAGCACGGTCTCGCACCAGTGCATAAGGGTCATCTTGGCCAGCGTGCCGCCGCTCATCTCGGTGGCGACGCCCTGGACGATCTCCTGATGCGCGTGATGCGAGTACGAAAGGTCAAACGGCGACTTGCGCAGCTTGATGGTAAGCACCGCGAGCAGCGCGAGGAAAATGGGCGCGCTGTACACGACGATGGGGGCCGACTGCCCCGTCACGGCGATGGAATCAAAGCTGTCGGTGGCAAGGTACAGGCCCACGCTCATCAGCAGAACGGCGGGCTCGTAACTCATGACCTGCAGCAGCTCACGGTCGGCGCCAACCTGGGCAAACGGGCTTTGCGTCGAGGCGGACGCCAGCACCACAAAGATCGCGGCGAGCGTCACCATAAAAGCGCACAGCAGCGTGTTGGAGCCCGACACAAAGATGCCGCCGCCCACCACGGTAAAGATGAGCGCGCACGCCATATAGGTATCGTCCATGGTGTTTACGCTGGCAGGGGCTTTGCGCAGCAGCTTGGCAACGTCGTAGAAAGGCTGGAGCAGGCGCGGGCCCACGCGGCCCTGCATGCGAGCCGATAGCTTACGGTCAAGGCCATCGATCAGGCCGCCCACAAGCGGCGCCAGCAGGGCAAACACCACGGTACCAATAAATATGCCCACGACGCCCGAGCCTTCAAAATACTTGCCGCGCAGCACCGAGGGCGCACTCATGGCAAGCCGCTCGGGCCCAATCCACGCGCAACACAGCAGCGCAAACAAGATAATACTGCAGCACACGACGCTACCCGCGGGACCAATACGCTTCTCGCCAAGGGCGTCCTCCGAGTACCAATTGCGCTTTTCAGCCTTTACCTCGTGTCCCATCGAGCCGCGGAAATGGCGATATTTATCGGTTCCCACGCCCGAAAGGTACACGTTGACGTGCGGCTTATTGCTCACGCGGAATGAAGTCAGCAGCACCACGGCGATAAACGCCACGATAACCACCATCAGATACATGGCGTCCTTGCCGATAACGTACGGCACGCGGCCAAACACCATGGCCAAGTAAGGCGACACCAGACCGCTCGAGATAACCGGGAACGCCACGCAGCACAGAATCAGCAGCGCGGCGATGGTGTTGAGGGCCATCCATTCGGTCTTATGAACATTGACCTCAACGTTTTGAGCCGTGGGGTCGACGCCCGAAAGCTTGGCAAGCCACTTGCCCCAGAAGTAAAACGTCGCGGCCGAGCCAAAGGCCAGAACCATGATCATGAGCACGTTGCCGGTCTGGGCAAACGCCACCAGGGCGCCCCACTTGGACACGAGCATGCCAAACGGCGCCACAAACATGCCCATGATGCCCAGCATCATCAGGCGCGTCAGGTGCGGCATGCGGCTGAACATACCGTCCATGTCCTCGATATTGCGGCTGCCGATATGATGCTCGGCCGTGCCCACGCACAGGAACAGCAACGACTTTGCCACCGTGTGGAACAGGATCAGGAAGATGGCCGCCCATACGGCCTCGGGCGCGCCGACACCCAAGCAAGCACTGATGAGGCCCAAGTTGGAAATGGTGGAGTACGCGAGCACGCGCTTGGCATTGCTCTGCGAGATGGCCATAAGGGCAGCGAGCAAAAACGTGATGGCGCCCACGCTCGTGACCATAAAGCCGGTCACGGGATAGATGGCATAGAGCGGGCTCAGCTTGACCATCAGGAACACGCCGGCTTTGACCATGGTTGACGAGTGCAGCAGGGCGCTCGTGGGCGTGGGGGCAACCATGGCACCCAACAGCCAAGTGTGGAACGGCATCTGTGCGGCCTTGGTGAGTGCGGCGAGCGACAACAGGATGACCGGCATCACCAGCAGTGCGGACTGCGCGGTACCGGCGCCGGAAAGCTCGATCATGCCCGAGATGGTCAGCGGCATGCCGTTAACGTGCAGATACATGAGTCCGGCCAAAAACGCGATGCCGCCCAGCATGTTAAGGATGATCTGGGTAAAGGCGTTCTTGATGGCCTCGGGCGTGCGCGTGTAGCCAATCATAAGGAACGAGCACACGGTGGTGATTTCCCAGCCGCAGAACAGCCACTCAAGGTTGTCGCTCGTCACGATGACGAACATGGCCGAGAGGAACAGGAACATAAGCGCCAGGAACTGCGGGCGACGGTCGGGCGCGGTCTGCCCGCGCAGCGCAGCCTCGTGCTCGTCATGGGCCTGGAAGTCCTTCATGTAGCCCAGGGCATACACGCAGATTAGGCTGCCGACGATACCGACGGCGAGGACCATGATCACACTCATGTAGTCCAGGTAGAGCGGCGTCGCCGTGACGGCTTCGGCCGCGGGCAGCGTCATGGCTGCAAAGGCGAGCGAGCCCACCAGCTGGACTATGCCGAGCACCGTGGTGAGCGCGTTCCTGTATTTGTACGCGTTGTACAGGATGACGGCGCACAGAATTACGTCGATGACGGAGCTGATGATCGAGAGCACATGCGAGGTGCCGGGGGCAACCTCAAAGCCCTGCGGACCCGTGCCAAAAAACATGACGGCGACTACAACTGTCACCGCCATAATAATGCCGGAGCCTATGAGCCCCACCGCATCGCGAGCGCGGTCACCGCGCGCGAGCAGCATGCCCAGCGCCGGTACCAGCGGAAACAGGGTAAGGAAATACAGTAGCGTCATACCATCACTCCCCCATGCAAAAACGCTGCAATTGTTTAACGTTATAGCTCAATTACGGGGTTGCGGTGGCAGGTTTTCGGTCAACTGGGGAGTTTTAGGCGTACGGGGCAAGGAGCCTGTCCGCATTGGAGTAGAGGGGCGGCAAGAAAAATGGGCTTATAGGACAAAATGTGTGTCCCGATAGAACATCCGTTTCCATCCATTAATC
>URZB01000013.1 GCA_900552295.1 uncultured Collinsella sp. | reverse complement strand
TCGTGGGCTCGGAGATGTGTATAAGAGACAGCAAAAATGAACGTTAAAAAACTCATCACCCTGCTGCTGGCCGTTATGATGGTCCTTGCCATGGCCGCCTGCGGCGCAAAGGAAAACGACAAAAAGACCGATATCCCCGGCAGCAACACCATGACCGACGAGCCCAAGACCCTTGAGGAGGCCTCTGCCCTGTTCGATAGCCTTCTGGCGCAGGAAAACGCCATCCTCGGTGAAAACTCCGCCCTGTGGGAAAAGGTATTTATGGCCGCCAATAAGGATATGATCATGATCGAGGACGGCAAAAACTACGGCCAGTTCCTGCTGGATACCATCGAGGACGCCAAGGATCAGTTCACCGAGGAGGAGCTGAAGGTGCTGCGTGAGGGCGGCGAGAAGATCCGCGATCTGGAGGATCAGCTGACCAAGCTAGAGGAAAAATTCCCCGAGCTGATGCCCAAGACCCCGGACGGCACCGTCAGCGTCCCTGCGGAAAACGGCAAGCCCATCGAGCAGAACAGCAACCCCTTCCCCGCCTTTGAGGGCAAGGACCTGGACGGCAACGACGTGAGCAGCGACGAGCTGTTCTCTAAGAACAAGGTCACCGTCATGAACTTCTGGTTCACCACTTGCAAGCCGTGCGTGGGTGAGTTGGGCGACCTTGAGGACCTGAATCAGGAGCTTGCCAAGAAGGGCGGCCAGGTCGTGGGCGTCAATTCCTTTACGCTCGATGGCAACAAGGGCGAGATTGCAGATGCCAAGGACGTGCTGAGCAAGAAGGGCGTGACGTATAAGAACATCTGGTTCAAGTCGGATAGCGAGGCCGGTAAGTTTACGTCAAATTTGTTCTCGTTCCCGACAACGTATGTCATCGATCAGAATGGCAACATCGTAGGGGATCCAATCGTGGGAGCCATCAGCTCCGCCGAGCAGCGCGCAGCACTCGACAAACTTATCGACCAGGCGATTGCAAATAGCGAGCAGTAAAAAACGCCTAAAGCATAGCGAGGATCGTGCGCCGCTGTGCGAAGTAGTCCGCTACCTTTCAAGATAAGCTCCACCATATAGAGGTCCCGCTCGGGACCTCTTCTTTTGGGTGCCATCCCGTTCGTTTTTTGGCGCCGTTCGTTACATTCCTCACTGGCTCCGGCAAAAAATGGGGATAGAGTAGGACAAACGCGTCGAATACGAACGGCGGGGAAGAGCGGGCAAGTGCGCCCGCGTGGGAGAGGTTGCCGTCCATGCTGGAGCTCAAAGGTATTTGCAAAAGGTACGTCACGCAGTCGTTTACGCAGGTGGCGCTCGACAGCGTGAGCCTGGCTTTTCGCGACAACGAGTTCGTGGCCATTCTGGGACCTTCGGGGTCGGGTAAAACCACGATGCTCAACGTTATCGGTGGGCTCGATCATTTCGATTCTGGCGACCTGCTGATCGACGGTATTTCGACCAAAGACTTCCGCGACCGCGATTGGGATGCCTACCGCAACAACCGCATCGGCTTTGTGTTCCAGAGCTATAACCTCATTCCGCATCAGACCATTTTGGAAAACGTTGAGCTAGCGCTGACGCTTACGGGTGTGGGCCATGCCGAGCGCCGCCAGCGTGCACGCAAGGCGCTCGAGGCAGTTGGTTTGGGCGAGCACGTGAACAAGCGCCCGAGCCAGCTTTCGGGTGGACAGATGCAGCGCGTGGCCATTGCCCGCGCCCTGATCAACGATCCCGAGATTGTGCTGGCAGACGAGCCGACCGGCGCTTTGGATTCAACGACATCCGTACAGGTCATGGACCTGCTCAAGGACGTGGCGCGCGACCGCCTGGTCATCATGGTCACGCACAATCCCGAGCTGGCGTACCAATATGCCACGCGCATTGTCAACCTGGCGGACGGCAAGATCACCGACGATTCCGACCCCTTTGATGTAGCAAAGGCCGCGCGTCGCGAGGCCAAGCCCACGCGCAAAACCTCGATGAGCTTTGTGACGGCGCTGGGGCTTTCTGCCCGAAACCTCATGACCAAGAAGGGCCGCACGGCCATGACTGCCTTTGCGGGCTCGATTGGCATTATCGGTATCGCGGCGATTCTGGCGCTGTCCAACGGCGTAAACGGCTACATCAAAAAGGTCGAGGAGGATACGCTCTCGAGCTACCCGCTCACCATTTCCAAGCAGGATTACGACCTGTCGTCCATGATGGGCGGACAGGGGGCCACGGACGACGATATGTCCAAGAACGAGGGCTCGTCCGACGACAGTGCCGGCGGCAAGGCTAAGGGAACCGATAAGATTCCTGTGGTCACGGCCGTAAAGTATATGTTTGCGAGCGTTAAGTCTAACGACATGACAAGCTTTAAGGCATGGCTCGATGCCGGTGGCGACGGCATCGATAAAGAGGTCAACGCCATTCAGTACGGCTACGGTGTATCGCCGGTTGTCTATCGTGCCGGCAAGGGCGATGAGAAGCCCGTCCGGCTTGTTCCCAACGCTATGACCGAGGCAATGAGCGGAGGCGCGAGCTCGGCGGCAACGGTGAGCATGGAATCCATGGGAACCTCGGTCTTTAACGAGATGATTGACGACCAGAGCCTGCTCGACAGCCAGTACGATGTCGTCGCCGGTCATTGGCCCACGTCAGCCAACGAAGCCGTGATGGTGCTTTCGAGCCGCGGTACGGTGGGCGACTACACGCTCTATAGCATCGGTGCGCTGGACATCGATGAGCTCAACGATCTGGTAAACAGCGCTATGACGGCTGACGGTGGGGTCGAAACGCCCGAGACCGGCACCGACTTTACCTACGACGATGCGCTGTCTACCACGTTTAAGGTGCTGTCGCCGGCTGATGCGTATCGCAAAAACGAAGAGACTGGCATGTGGACTGACATGTCTGACGATGCCGACTTTATGACGGCCAAGGTTGCCGACGGTATTGACGTGCGCATTGTGGGCGTGGTGCGACCTAACGAGACGGCCAACGCGAGCGCATTGACCCCGGGCATTGCCTATACACATGCACTGACTCGCCAGCTTATGGAGCGCGCCGCCGATTCGCAGATTGTGCAGGAGCAGCTTGCCCACCCCGAGACGGATGTCTTTACGGGCAAAACCTTCGACGAACTGCAAGGCGAGGCCAAGCAAGGCGTTGATCTGGGCAGCATGTTCAGTGTGGACGAGGCAGCACTTAAGAGCGCGTTCTCGTTTGATGCGTCTGCGCTCTCGGGTGCGGCCAGCGGTATGGACCTTTCTGGCATCGATCTGTCGGGGCTGGACATTGACCTTTCGAGCGTTGGCAAGGACATCGACTTCAGCGACATCATGGCAAGAGCGCCAACCCCAGATTTCTCGGGTATCTTTGACGGTCTGGAACTCACGCCCGAGCAAATGCAGCAGGTGGGAACACTAGCCAACCAGCTGTTTGAGGGCTTTTTGCAGTCTGATCAGTTTAAGGCGCTGTCGCCCGAAGATCTTAAGGACGCGTCAAAGCTCTCTGCCGCATTCTCGACGTATCTTGAGAATGATGAAACAGCTCAGCAAATCCTGGCCCAGCTCAAAGCGCTCGGCGGCGATGCCCTGGCCGAGCGTCTGCAGCAGGTGATGAGCGACTATGTGCAAAAGCAGCTGGCTCCGTATCTGCAGCAGGCTATGGATCAGGTGATGAAGGCAATCAGCGAGCAGATAGCGTCGACGGTATCATCCCAGCTCAAGGCGGGCGCGGCAGGGCTTATGGACCAGATGGCGACGCAGATATCTTCGAGTTTTGCTAACCTGGCGAGCGCCATGCGCGTGGATGCGAGTGCCTTTGCTCGTGCTATCCATTTCAACATGGACGCCGAGGACCTGAGCTCGCTCATGATGAGCTATGCCAAGGCGTCGAAGCTCACCTACGACAACAATCTGACCACGTTGGGCTATGCGGACGAGGCAGACCCCATCTCGGTCAAGATTTTCCCGCGCGACTTTGAGGCCAAGGAGCGCGTGCTCGATCACATCGACGCGTACAACAAGCAGGTCAAAGCCTCTGGCCACGATGAACAGGCAATCTCATACACCGACTACATGGGCATCATCATGGGCTCGGTGACCGACATCGTGAACACCATCAGCTTGGTGCTCATCGCATTCGTGAGTATCAGCCTGGTGGTGAGCTCCATCATGATCGGCATCATCACCTACATCAGCGTGCTGGAACGCAAAAAGGAGATTGGCATCCTGCGTGCGATCGGCGCGTCGAAGCGTAACGTGGCCAACGTATTCAATGCCGAGACCTTTATCGAGGGCCTCATTGCCGGCGTCTTTGCTGTTGTCGTCGTGGTGGCCGTGAGCTTTCCGGTTAATGCCTGGGCGCTTACTGCCAAACAGGTACCCAATCTGATGAGCCTGCCCGTGCAGGATGCGCTGGTGCTCATTGCAATTTCGGTGCTACTGACGGTTGTCGCTGGCCTGCTGCCGGCCCGTAGCGCGTCCAGGAAGGATCCCGTGGAGGCCCTGCGCTCCGAATAATGTGACAAAGGGGCAGTCCCTTTGCCACGTTCGTTGATATGAGAGAAGAGTAGATGATTCTATCGTTGGCCCCTATGGAGGGGATTACCGGGCATGTGTTCCGTCGCGTGCATGCGGAGTGCTTCGGTGCACTCGATTGCTATTACACGCCGTTTTTGCCGCCGCCGCGGGTGGGAAACCGCTTTGGCGGCAAGGCGTTTAAGGAGATCGATCCTGCCAACAACCAGGGGCTCAACGTAGTGCCCCAGCTCATGTCCAAGAACGCGGACGAGTTTGTGTGGGCGGCACAGGTGCTCGCCGACATGGGCTATCGCGAGGTCAATCTCAACTTGGGTTGCCCTTCGGGAACGGTTGTCGCCAAGGGCAAGGGCTCGGGTTTCTTGCGCAATCTCGACGAGCTCGAGGCGTTCTTAAGCGATGTGTGCGAGCGGTCGCCGTTGCCGGTGTCGGTCAAGACCAGGCTGGGGCTGGAGAATGACGACGAATACGAGCGCGTGCTCGATCTGTATTGCCGCATGCCGTTGGCAGAGCTGATCGTGCACCCGCGCGTGCAAAAGGACCGCTATACGGGATCGCCGCGCAAGGAGTTTTACGGCGAGACTCTGGAGCGTGCGCCGTTCCCGGTTGCCTATAACGGCGACATTTTTGATCTTGAGGATATGGATGCGCTGGTGGAGGCCTATCCCGGCACACGCCATGTGATGCTGGGGCGTGGCTTGCTTGCGAACCCCGCGCTGGCTCGCATGGTCAAGGGCGGCCCTGCTGCCACGGCAGCCGAACTGCATCGTTTCCATGACACGCTGTTTGCGGCATATGCAGAAGAGATTGGCGGTAACGCGGTCTTTCGCATGAAGGAGTGGTGGTTCTACGCCAAATGCGCCTTCGCCGACCCCGCTACCGTTCACAAGCTCGTGCGCAAGACTAAAAAGGTCGACGAATACCGCGCCGCCGTCGATCGTGTCTTTCGCGAGCAGCCACTCGCACCCATAGCTCGCTTCCGCGGCTAGTTAGACATCGGGGACGTTCTTTAGCGACTAGTCATTTAAGAACGTCCCCGATGACTACCCGCAAAAACTGTACACCAGCATCCAAAGATGTCGAAAAATGTCGACTTTGGATGCTGGCGTACATGTTTGGGTTCGGAGGGTGACTAGGCAATCATCGCATCGAGTATGATGAGCTCCCTGAGTCGCTCCGTACGTGTTTGCCCATGGCGTTTGGCTTTTTCGTCAAACGCCTCAAGAATCGATTCGCCCACACGTGCTGTTATAACGACGCTTGGCTCATCGGAGATCGACGGCCTTCCCAGCTTGATGGTGCGACCCTTCGGCCATTCATCTTTTTCGTATGCCTTCGCGGCTTTCTCCAACTCTCCGGGAGCAAACCCCATCATCTTTTCGAGCTGCTTAGCGTCCATAGCGCCTCCTATCGATCGGCATAATGTCGAGCACAGGTCAACGGATAATCTTTTTGTATACAGTCTTGTAGAAAAAACAAACAGTTTATCAGGCTAATTAGCTTGTTTTGACCCGCGTGTTCGATAGAAAATGAGCATTGACGGCTTCGATACTCCTTTGCTTTTCAGCCTGGAATTTGGATGCTCATTGAACTTCCGGAGGGGAGCGCTTTATTAAGCTATCGAGATTCTGGGCAGGAGCTCTCACTGGTCTTCGATAATGGGACCAGCTTAATTCGCGACACAGTGTGTCGCGAATGGGAGTAGTCGTTAGGTGTCCTTCAATGGCTAATCATATAAGAACGTCCAAGTGCCGGATTTTGTCATTTAGTGTCGTCCTCAGCGGCTATTCTGGAGGGTCGTGGTCAAAAAAGGGCAAATATGAGTACTGTTGCCATTATAGTTGCATTTATTTTGCTATAAATAGTAGCTCCTGATGAGATTTGTTCCCATTAGGAGCTACTTTTATTGAACATATGAGGAGAAATAGCGTCGTCTACGGACGTATGGAACGTTGAATAGCTCCTGAAGTGATCAAAATCGCTACTACTAAACAGGTAGCAGTACTCATATTTGCCCTTTTTTGACCACAGCCCTCTCGGAAACCCTTTCCAGAGGCGTCAAACAGCCATAATCCAAAGGTCGCCTCAAACAATTAGCCGGTTAAGAGCGTCCATGACTACCCGCAAAAGCTGTACACCAGCATCCAAAGATGTCGAAAAATGTCGACTTTGGATGCTGGTGTACATGTTTGGGTCGTATGGGTTGGGGCCCTGGACGGACAGAGCGTGCGTACTAGAGCAGGTTTTCCTGTACCCATGCGATGATGTCGTTCGATTCGTAGAGCGGCTCTCCATCAATGAACAGGCAGGGAACCTGGCGTTTTCCGCCGACGGCGATAAGCGTCTGCTCGGCATCGGAATCGGTCGAGATATTGCGTTCAGGAATGGTCACGCCGTTATCGGCCAAAAAGTGCTTGACCTTTATGCAATACGGGCAGCCGGTCATAACGTAGAGTGTGAGCTCGTGATCAGTGGCCATGGGTCTCCAATCGGTTGAGGTTTTGATTGAAATACCCAAAGCCGCCGCGGTCTATGCGCGCGTCAACGAAGACTCGATGGCCTGAACCAGAAACGCCGTGGCTCCGGTGCCGCAGGGCTTGTCGTAGTAGTCGATAAAGCGCTGATCGGCAAGATAGCCGTGGGTGAGGCCCAGGTATGCTTCGTCTTGGGGCTCGTGTCCCCAATTAAGGCCAATCCATCGGCGATGCATCGCGACGAGTTTGCGGGCCTCGTTGCTCTCCGGGTCGTCAATGCCCATGGCAATCGAAAGCTGGCCCAGAACAGCGCGTTCAAGTTCCTTCATGTCGTTCCATGTCTCGGGGTCCATGTCCAGCAGCGCTTCGTTTGCCGCATCGATAGCCTCATCGCCATAGCGCGCCCGCGCTTCGGCGCCGTAGCGCTCCTCGTTTTCTTGCACGGTGCGCCAGCGCTCCAGTTGCGGCAGGACGGCGCCCATGAGCGAGACGGCTTCGTCGAGCGACATGCCGGTGTTTTGTGCCAGCCGCGGGGCACAATCCTCGATCATTGCCTCCATGGTGGTGTCGTAGGTGTACTTGCCGTGGTCGTAGCACCACTTGCAGTAATGATCGGTCGCGGTGCCCGCAGCATCGGTGCCGCAGTCGTTGGGCGTGAGTATCATGCCGCAGCTCTGGCAATAGTGCTCGGGCATTTCGAGCAGATGAGACAGTGGCTCGCCGGTCACGGTGGCAATGAGCTTCATCATGTCGATGCCCGGGGTGACTTCGCCGCGCTCCCAACGGCTGATGGCTTGGCGTGTGACGAAGAGCTTGGCGGCGAGCTGCTCTTGGGTAAGGTGATGGGCGCGACGGACAGCGATGAGCTTTTCTGCAAAGGCCATAACGGCTCCTTTCTGCTGGTTGATGGCTTAAGCATACGCGGCAGCCGGCACCCTTCCAAGCAACCGTTGGTTGCACGACGGGGGACCGCGGCGAAGAATTGCGCGCAACGCCCCACGCCTCCATGCCGTACAATGACCGGCATGGAACCTATCGCACGCATACATACCGACCTGCCGCAGAAGTTCGGCATTCCGCGCAACAGCTTTTTGGCGCCCCATCTGCAGGGACGAATCTTTTTTGAGCCGGAATTTGCCTCCAATGCAGCGGTTGAGGGCCTGGACTCCTTCTCTCACCTGTGGCTGCTGTGGCGCTTCGAAAACGGAACGCCCGGCGGCACGGCTAAGGATATTGCCGTCGACGCTAAAACGCAGGACAGGTCCGGCACCAACGCAAAATGGTCGAAAACCGTGCGCCCGCCGCGTCTGGGCGGAGCCGAACGTGTGGGAGTGTTTGCCACGCGCAGTCCGTTTCGCCCTAATCCCATCGGGCTCACCTGCGTCAAGCTTGATCGTGTCGAGCTCACCGACGATGGCCCCATCATCCATGTGCTGGGAGCAGATCTGCGCGACGGTACGCCCATCTACGACATTAAGCCCTACATTCCGTTTGCGGACTGTCACCCGGATGCGACCGGCGGCTGGATTGAGGATGCTCCGTGGCAAGAGCTCGATGTTGAGTTTCCGCAAGCGCTACAGGATATGGTCCCGCCCGCAAAGCTCCCCGGCTTGGTCGAAGTCCTTCGCCAAGACCCACGCCGCGCAGGCAGCAAGCACGAGCCAAACCGCATTTACCACTTGGCTTACGCCGGGCTCGACATATCGTTTACGGTCGATGAAACCCAGCTAACCGTAGTCGCCGTCAACGACGCGCGAGACTAACCAGCCATTCGCCCGCACCCGTCAAATTAAGCGCCAAACCCCGCGCCAAAACCGCCCGTGCTGGTGGACAATAGCGCCTATCGAAACAGTCTACTTTGCACGGGGGTCCAGCATGAAATACGACTTCACTTCAATCATCGACCGCCACGGCATGGACTCCATCGCCGTTGACTCTTGGGGCGAGATCCCCGGTATGGCTCCGAACGCACCCGACGAGGGCTTCGACCGCATCCCCATGTGGGTGGCCGACATGAATTTTGCCACGGTGCCCACGGTCCAGGAACACATCATTCAGCGTGCCCAGCACCCCATGTTTGGCTACTTTAACCCGCGCGCTGAGTACTTCGATCGCATCATCGAATGGCAGAATCGCCGCAATGGCGTCGAAGGTTTGAGCCCTGAACATATCGGCTACGAAAATGGCGTGCTGGGCGGCGTCGTGTCGACGTTGCGCGCGTATGTCCAGCCGGGCGATGCGGTGCTGGTCCACAGCCCCACCTACATTGGCTTTACCAAGTCTATCGAAGCCGCGGGCTATCGCATTGTCCACAGCCCGCTTAAGCTCGACGACCAGGGCGTGTGGCGTATGGACTTTGAGGACATGGAGCACAAGCTCGCCCAAAACCACATCCATGCCGCGGTGTTCTGCTCGCCGCACAATCCCTGCGGCCGCGTATGGGAGCGCGACGAGATTGAGCGCGCCATGGACATCTATTGCCAGCACGATTGCGTGGTGATCTCGGACGAGATTTGGTCCGATATCATTCTGCCGGGTCACAAGCATATTCCGACGCAGTCGGTGAGCGAGGATGCCCGCATACGCACGGTTGCCCTCTATGCGCCGAGCAAGACGTTCAACCTGGCGGGCTTGGTCGGCAGCTACCGCATCATCTACAACGAGACGCTGCGTGACCGCGTGTGCGCCGTGTCCAACAAGACTCACTACAACGAGATGAATGTCCTCTCCATGCATGCGCTTATCGGTGCCTACCAGCCGCAAGGCTACGAGTGGGTGGACGAGCTCAACCAGGTGCTTGCCGACAATATCGAGTACTTCTGCGATTACGTGGACGAGCATTTTGAGGGTGTGTCCTATTCACGTCCGCAGGGCACGTACATGGTGTTTCTGGACTGCACCGAGTGGTGCCGAGAGCATGGCCGCGATATTCAGTGGTTGCTCGACGAGGGGGCACGCGTGGGCGTGGGGTATCAGGACGGCCGCCCGTTCCACGGACCCTGCCACATTCGCGTGAATCTGGCGCTGCCGCTTTCGCGCGTAAGGGAGGCGTGCGACCGCCTGGACCGCTACGTTTTTAATGCACGGTAAGTGAGCACTGCATGCGGGGCCTTCTGCCAAGTCGGCTGGAAGGCCCCGCATGGTAAAACGCCTGCAACCATTGGGCACTCGTGTGGTTTTGTTTGCTATTATTTTTTACCATTTCAGTCTGTAAACAGGATCGTCTGGAGCTCGATGAAAAGACCCCGTCGCTCGGTTGCCATATCGTTGTTTGTTGCGCTTGCGGTAGCGTGCGCCTTTGTCGTAGCGATAGCTGGCTGTTCTGGGCGTAATGACGAAGCCTCGACGTCTGCATTAGAAGGTCTGGACGCCTCGCAAGTCAAAGACGACGACCTTAAGACGCTCAACGTCGGAAGCGACCTCTATCCACCGTTTGTGTATACCGACGAGTACGGCGATATCGTTGGCCTGGATGTCGAGATATTGACCGAGGCTTTGGCTCGCATTGGTTACAAGCCAAAATACCAGCTGATCGACTGGGAAAAGAAGAAGGAGCTGCTGGCGAGCGGCGAACTCGATTGTGTCATGGGCAGCTTTAGTATGACGGGTCGCGAAAACGAATATCGTTGGGCCGGCCCGTACCTTGCGAGCCGCCAGGTGGTCGCGGTCGATCCCCAGAGCGATATCTACACGCTTGCCGATCTTGAGGATAAGATCGTGGCGGTTCAGTCCACCACCAAGCCCGAGGGCATTTTGCTCAATCGCATAAATGAAAACGTTCCGCAGATCAAGGAACTCTACAGCTTTTCGGACGGTTCATACCTGAACCCGGCGCTCGTCGAGGGCCTGGTCGACGCTATCGCCGCGCATGAGTCCTCGTTCCTCACCTACGAAAAAGACTATGGTGTGACATATCGCATTTTGGATGAGTCGCTGCTAGAGGTCGGTTTGGGCACCGCTTTCGATATCAACGATACGCGTGGCATCGACGTCAAGCTCACTCATGCCTACCAAGAAATGCTTGCCGATGGCACCATGGAACGCCTGGTGTCAAAGTACTTCGATGACCCTTCGCCATTTTTGAATATGGAGGGCCTGTCATGATCGATGCGCCCGACCACGCTGCTCAGGAGCGGGGCAATCGTTCGGCAGGGGCATGGCTCCTTGTCGCTCTGCTGGGGATAGCGCTCTCGGTTGTTGCCGGCATGATGAGCTACGGTTACACGACGGCCCAAGCCGAGCAGCGCTTTGCCGACGTTGTCGATTACGTGGCGACGCAGAGCCTTTCATACGATGCGTTCAATAGCGCCTATACGACCAAAAACCTGATACGCGTTATGGAGATTGCCGGAGAGGCAGCGCGCGATATGGAGCGCGACGGTTCGGTGGATAACACAAGGCTGGAGCTATATGCCGACCAGTTCAACGTGAGCGCACTGATCGTGACGGACGCATCGGGCAATTTGGTGTCTGAGTCCTCGACGGATGGCGTGGGCTACGAGTCGCTTGCTACGTATCTCAAGGAAGCACCCGTGCTGGAGGTGGCAACTCATCCGCTTAAGTCCTATACCGCCCGCATCACGCTTGCGGATGATTCGGTCGCAGACATTGGCTGCGTGACTCGGCAGGATGGCGAGGGCATCGTTATCGCGGTAAGGCATCAGAGCGCGAAAGCGGTTGCAAGCAATACACTCAAACTGCAGAGCTTGCTTGATGGCTATGAAACCATCGATAGCGGCAATATCGTGATCGAAAGCGACGGCAAGGTCGTTGCGACCAATGCCGTTGAACCCACCGTATTGGGCGTGTTCGATCTGCCTGCGACGGATGTCTTTATTGTCGACGGTATTAAGGATCGATGCCTGGCTGGTAAGGTCAGATTGGTTAACGCCGACGGCGAGTGGTATTTGGGCACATTTGGAAAAGCGCACAAATTCTATGTGTACACCTATGCCTCGGCGCAGCGCTACTTTGAGGTCGCCGCGGCTGTTGCCGCCGGCGTGCTGGTGCTCTACGGCGGTGTTATAGCCGTTGTTGTGACGGTGCGTCGCCGCGCTGATCGTCGACGTTTGACGGACTTGCTGCAGCAGGAGCGCGACTATGGCGACAAGCTGGCAAAGGCGGCGCGTGAGGCCTCGTCTGCCAACTCGGCAAAGACGGAGTTTCTGCGTCGCATGAGCCACGATCTGCGCACGCCCATCAACGGCATTCGCGGCATGGTCGAGGTTGGCGATGCCAATGCGGACGATCTGCAAAAGCAGACTGAGTGCCGCTCAAAAATCTGGACGGCATCGGGACTGCTGCTCGACCTTGCCAACGAGGCGCTCGATATGAGTCGCCTGGAGAGCGGGCAGGTCGACCTGAACCTCGTGCCCATAAATTTGGTGGCCCTCAACTGTGAAGTGCGCGATATTCTGGAGCGCCAGGCCGAGGAGCGTCTGGTGACAATTATCTCCGACCAGCAGACGCTTAATCATCCCTATGCGCGGGTGAGCGTGACGCACCTCAAGCGTTTGTTGCTCAATATTGCCGGCAATGCCGTCAAGTACAACCGCCAGGGCGGCTATGTCCGCCTGGTGTGCCGCGAGGTGGAGCCAGCGGATGGCGTCCCCGTCTATGAATACACGATCGCCGACAACGGTATTGGCATGAGCGAGGAGTTCCAAAAGCACCTCTACGAGCCGTTTTGCCGCGAGGAGCAGCAGGTGGAAGGCGCTTCGTCGGGAACTGGCCTGGGCGCGCCTATCGCAAAACAGCTGGTCGAGCTTATGGGCGGAACCATGAGCTTTACGAGTGTCTTGGGGCAGGGGACGACGTTTACCATTCGCCTGCCGTTCGAGAAGTGCGACCGCTCCGAGATTCCTCAGGCAGTTCCCGCGGATGCGGGAGACGGCGATGCGCTCCAGGGCTTGCGCGTTTTGCTCGTAGAGGATAACGATCTGAATGCCGAGATCGCGCAGTTTACGCTCAGCCGTGCCGGTGCCATCGTGACGCATGCTAAGGATGGTGAGTCTGCCGTCGAGATGTTTACCGCGAGCGCACCGCACGAGTACGACGTGGTGTTGATGGACATCATGATGCCTGGCATCGATGGCCTTGAGGCCACGCGTCAGATTCGAGCACTCGATCGCGAGGATGCCGCGACCACGCCGATTATCGCCGTGAGTGCCAACGCCTTTGCCGACGACCGCAGGCTTTCGCGTGAGGCGGGCATGAACGCGCACCTGAGTAAACCCGTGAGCTCGCAGGAGCTCATTGAGGCGCTTGCGCACATAGCCGCCGACGCTCTATAAGCATATGGCCTGGTTCCAAGGTGGGTTGGAACCAGGCCATATTGTTATTGATGAGGCCTGCTGAGGGGCTTACTTTTCCTGAATCTGCTTGCCGCAGAGATGCTCAATCGAAATCTCGTAGAGCTGGACGCCCTTGATGTCCTTGGCGATTTCCTCTTCGACTTCTTCGGCAGAAGGGTAGTACTTAAGGGCGAGCTGGCGGACTTTGTCCTCGATAAACGCGGGGGTGTCATTCGCCAGGCGACAACGGCCAAAGACGACGGTGCTCATAACGTAGGGAGCCCAGTCACCGTCCTGGTACCACTCGTTGCCATATACGGTAAAGCAGACCTTGTCATCGCGCTTGAGTGCGTCGACCTTGTGGCCGGCTTTGGCGCCATGGAAATAGATCTTGTCGTGCTCGGCGTCAAAGAAGTAGTTGACGGGAATGGCGTACGGGTAGCCATCGTCGCCGTTGACGGCAAAGACGCCGCGCTTGCAGGTAGCGAGCAGTTCGCGCGCTTCCTCGTCAGTGATGGCGCGTTTCTTTCGACGTAAGGGTCTAAACATCGTTGGCTTCCTTTCTGGTCGTGCGTGGTGGTTGAGCACAAACTATAGCGAAACGGATCCGTTTTTCTTGATGCGGGCGAGTATGTTTTTGAGCTTGTTAAAGTCGAGCGGTTTGGATA
>URZB01000012.1 GCA_900552295.1 uncultured Collinsella sp. | reverse complement strand
CAGGGCTCCCACCGCTTCCCCGGCGGTGCCGGCCTCCGCAGACGACGTGCCGACAATCGAGCACCAGCACAGCGATGTTTCCCGTGAAACCATGGCACCGTTGCCGACCGCGGCGGCGACGTCAACGAGCGCACCCGTCACGCACATGCCCATCGCTCACGACGCAGCGGCGGGCGCGGATTCGGGCATTGCAATCAAGAACACGCTCTCGGCCGACGATTTTCGTCGCATGATGAACCAGATGAAGGGCGGAGCGCCGACCAAATCCACGCAAGCTGCGACCCCCGCTTCACCCATGCCAGCACCAACCGTGCCGGCCGAGCAGAATACGGATGGAGCCCCGCTCGCCGCGAACTCAAAATTTACCTTTGAGAACTTTGTCTACGGCCCCGAGAACAGCCATGCCTATCGCTCGGCGCTCAAGTTTGCCGCCCTCGCGGACGAGCGCGGCACATGCACATCACTGTTCATCTACGGCAAATCGGGCCTGGGCAAGACGCACCTGCTGCTTGCCATCAAAAACGAGCTCGCCGAGAAGTCGCCCGAGATCAAGGTCAAGTATGCCAACTCCCAGGCATATCTGGACGACCTGATGACCGAGTTCGACCGCCAAAAGAAGAGCAACGCCCCCATCATGCAGGCGTACCACGGTGTGGACGTGCTCATCATCGATGACATCCAAAACATCATCGGCAAGCGCGCGAGCGTGGACTACTTTTTCCAGCTCATGGACGAGTTCATCCGCAACAACAAGAAAGTCGTCATCGCGGCAGACCGCGCCCCCAAGGACCTGAGCATGGACGAGCGTCTGACCAGCCGCTTCAACGCCGGCATGCTCTGCCTAGTCGCAGAGCCCAGCTACGAGATGAAATACAAGATCTTGCAGCGCTATTACGAGAACACCATCGTCGCCGCTCCCGAGGCAGGCGACGACTCGCTGCTGGCGGCCTATGGGGGCGACGGCGGGCACCTGACCGATGAGCACTTTAAGCACATGGCAGAGGTGTCGGGCACCAACATCCGCGAACTCGAGAGCTTTTGCGAGCGCTGCGCCGGCGAGGCGGGCGACCGCGAGCGCGAGGGCGGAGAGCTCACCTTTGACGATATCGACGCCATCGCCAGCCAGTACTTCGACACATCGGCCAAAAAGATCAACGTCCAGACGGTTCAGTCCGTCATCGAAGAGCAGTACGGCGTGACACACGAGGAGCTCATCGGCCCGCGTCGCAACGCCAATATCGCCAAAGCACGCCATATCGCCATCTATCTGGCCATCGAGATGTGCGAGATGACGACCACGGCGGTGGGCGCCGAATTTGGCAACCGCAACCACTCGACCGTCAGCACGAGCTACAAAAAGGTCCAGAAGATGATCCAGGAAGACCGCACCGTCACCGAAGACCTCAAGTCGCTGCGCGATAAAATTACACTGCGCTCGTAGGGAAATAGAGACACCTGTTGAAAACTTGTCGAAACCACGGGCATAAGGTGTCTAAAACCCAACCCGCGGTGATGAAAAGTTTTGCGCAGGTTTTGAACGTGGAAAACCACCCCTGTTGCACGCAGGTTGCTGTCGATTCTCTTTCTGGGTCTGACCTGCGTCTTTGGGAATAATCAACAGTTTCGTCAGTGCTATTACTATTATTAAGATATTTATATCTATAGAAAGGTATTAAAAGATGAAGTTCACCGTCAGCCAGAGCTCGCTCACACAAGCCATCGGCGTCGTTATGAAGGGTGTCGCTTCGGCATCCACCCTTCCCATCCTGTCGGGCGTGCTCGTCAAGGCGCAAGACGGCATCTTGGAATTCCAGACCTCTAACTACACCATCTCGATCCGTCATCGCATCGCGGCGCATGTCGAAGAAGCGGGCGAGATGGTTATCCCCTGTAAGATGCTCTCCAATATCACCAAGACCCTCCCCGATGCCCCGGTCACCTTTGAGCTGTCCGAGCGCCAGGTGCTGATTGGTTGCGAGAAAAGCTCTTTTAGGCTGAACACGCTCGATGCCAATGACTTCCCCGAGTTTCCGGCCTATGCCATCGAGAGTGCCGTGGAACTGCCGACCGATATCTTGTCCGAGATGGTCGGCCGCGTATGGCGCGTCACCTCGACCGACAAGGCCCGCCCCATCCTGGGCGGCGTGCACATGAAGGTCGAGAACAACACCGTGCGCCTGGTGGCGACCGATTCCTTCCGCTTGGCCGTGTGCGATACGCAGGTCGAGACCTCGACCCTCGAGGGTTCCTTTGAGCTCAACGTTCCGGCTGACGCTTTTAACGACGCACTGAACATCATGGCCAGCCAGGCGACCATCATGATCGGGGCTACCGACACCCAGGTCGTCTTTGAGGCCGGCAACACCACCTACGTGTCGCGCCGCATCGAGGGCGTGTACCCCAATTACAAGCAGCTCATCCCCGATTCGTGCGTGACGAGCGTCAAGATCGACGTCGCCGCCTTTAACGCCGCCCTCAAGCGCGTGGCCGTTATCGCGAGCGCCAACCCCGCCGTCAAGTTCGAGATTGATGTCGAGAACGGGCAGATGGGCCTGTCCTCCATTTCCAATGACCAGGACCTTGCGCAGGAGACGATCGATGTCGAGGCCGAGGGCGAGTCGGGTACCATCGCCTTCAACTACCACTACATCTTCGGCTGCCTCAATGCCCTGTCCAAGGAGAAGGAGATCACGCTGGAGCTCAAGAGCTACTCGCAAGCGGGCATCTTCAAGTCCTACGACAAGATCAACTACCTGTACCTGGTCATGCCGGTCCGCATCTAGCGCTGCGCTATGACCATGTTCGCCCGCGATCTTTCCGTCGCGCACTACCGCAGCTTCGATAGCTATCGCCTTGCCTTGGACGAGGGCGTGACGATACTTACGGGACCCAACGCGGCGGGAAAGACCAATCTCATAGAGGCGCTGCAGCTGCTGACGAGCGGCGCCTCGTTTAGGCATCCGACCGCAGCCGAGCTCGTTCATGACGGCGTTGGCTCGTGCAAGATCGAGCTGAGGCTCGAGGGCGACGGGCGCGTACTTGATATGGGATTGAGCGCGGAGGACGGTAAGCGCTCGTTTAGCCGCAACGGCAAGAGATGCTCTGCCGCCGGTGTGCGCGGCGTTCTGCCGAGTGTGCTGTTTTGCCCCGACCATCTGGACATGGTTAAGCGAGGCGCCAGTGTGCGCCGCGCCGCCCTCGATGACTTTGGCATGCAGCTGAGCGCACGCTATGCCGATCTTGCGAGCGCCTATGGGCGCTGCGTGACCCAGCGTAACGCCTTGCTCAAGGAGACCTGGTGCTGCCGCGAGATGCTCGGCGCGTGGAACGATTCGATTGCCCGCGCGGGCTCGGCCCTGCTCGTGCACCGGTTGGCCCTGCTCGACCGGCTGGCGGGCCATGTGCGTACTGCCTACGGGCAAGTGGCGTCCGGTGAAGCCGCCAACGTGTCCTATGCGTCCACGCTGGGGGATTTGCCCCAGGTCGAGGATCGCGAAGAGCTGAAGGGCTGGGCGTACGAGCGCATGCTGGCCGCCCTTGATGAGCACGCCGACGAGGAAATTCGCCGCGGCGTGACGTTGGTGGGACCGCATCGCGACGAGATTGAATTTACCGTGGCGGGTCGCTCCGCCCGTTCATTTGCCAGCCAAGGACAGCAGCGAACGTTGGTACTGTCCTGGAAGGTGGCCGAGGTGGCCGTGGCTCGCGATGTTCTGGGTACTGCTCCGCTGTTGCTTCTGGACGACGTGATGAGCGAGCTCGACGGCGAGCGCCGCGGTGCTTTTCTGCGGCTGATCGGCGATGATATCCAAACGGTCATAACCACGACCAACCTGGGATACTTTACCGATGACCTGCTTGATCGAGCCAAGGTGGTGAGCATGGGTGAGACGTGCTAATTACGAGCGCGAGAGCGAAACGGTCGCCTTCAGTGGGTTTTTAAACGCAGAGCGCCAGCGCATCCTGGCGGCTGCAACACCTGAGCGCCGCGCGCAGAGGGAGGCTGCCGAGGAGTCGCGCGCGGTCTATCGCGCGTGGAACGCGGTGTGCTCGGGCACGCGCGAGGGGCGGCATGTGACGGGCCTGCGCTACCTGCCCGAGTCCAATGAGCTGCTGGTATATCTCGATTCGCCCTCGTGGACGCAGGAAATGACGCTGTTGCGCGAGATCATCCGCGCGCGCATGGAGCGCGTCGGTGCGCATGTGGATGGCCTGGTGTTCAAAACCACCGCGCCCGGTCACACGCCGCCCGCTGCCAAAGAGCGTCTGCGTCCTGCCGTGGCCGAGCGCCCGCCGGCTCCGCATGCTGACCTAAGTGAGGCCGAGCGCACCGAGATTGAGCGCCAAGTGGCGCCCATCGAAGACCAAAAACTGCGCGAGGCCCTCGAGAACGCCATGAGAGCCAGTGCCGAGTGGGCCAAGGGCGTGCAAGGCAAAAAAGAGCCTTAAATCGCATCTGGTGGCCTTGTAGAGCCAAATACCCTCGTTCCCGAGGGTATTTTTTTACGATAAACTAGTAAGGCTGTACACATTTTCTTGACTGAAGGAGGACGTGTGGCAAACGAAAACGATTACGATGGCGGCGAGATTAAGATTCTCGAAGGTCTCGAGGCCGTTCGTAAGCGCCCGGGCATGTATATCGGCTCGACGAGCGCCAGCGGTCTGCATCACCTGGTGTGGGAGATCGTTGACAACTCCGTCGACGAGGCCATGGCCGGTTTCTGCACCGAGATCCAGGTGACGGTCCACGCCGACAACTCCATCACGGTCGTCGACAACGGGCGCGGCATCCCCGTCGACGAGCACCCTGTTAAAAAGATCCCGACGCTCGAGGTCGTCATGACGATCTTGCACGCCGGCGGTAAGTTCGATAACTCGGCCTATAAGGTCTCGGGCGGCCTGCACGGCGTGGGCATCTCCGTCGTCAACGCACTGTCCAAGCGCGTGGTCGTTCAGGTTCGTCGCGATGGCAACACCTACGAGATGGAGTTCTCGCGCGGCAAGACCGTCAAGAAGATGGAGGTCGTGGGCACCTCGGATTCGACGGGCACCACCGTCACCTTCTGGCCCGACGATGAGATCTTCGAGACCTGCATCTACGATTTCGATACGCTGCACAACCGTCTGCAGGAGACGGCGTTCCTCAATAAGAACCTCAAAATCGTGCTGACCGACGAGCGCGAAGCGACTCCCCACGTGGAGGAGTTTTGCTACGAGGGCGGCATCATCGACTTCGTCAAGTTCCTCAACGAGGGCAAGGACGTCCCCGAGGCCTTTAAGGAGCCCATCTACATCGAGGGCAAATCGGACCCGGACGCGCCTGTGGCCAAGATGGGAGAGGTCGAGGTTTCCCTGCAGTGGAATAGCGGCTACGGCGAGAACGTCATGTCGTTTGCCAACGACATCTACACCCCCGAAGGCGGCATGCACCTTGAGGGCTTCCGCACCGCGCTCACCCGCGTGATCAACGATTACGCGCGCAAGCAGAACCTGCTCAAGGAAAAAGACGCCAACCTGACCGGCGACGATGTGCGCGAGGGCCTTTCGGCCGTTATCTCGGTCAAGCTGCCCGATCCGCAGTTTGAGGGCCAGACCAAGGCAAAGCTCGGCAGCTCCTATATGCGAGCGCTCACGCTCAAGATTGTGACCGACGGCCTTGTCGATTACCTCGAGGAGCATCCCAAGCCCGCTCGCGAGATCGTCAAGAAGGCGCAACAGGCCTGCAAGGCGCGCAATGCCGCCCGCAAGGCGCGCGAGGCGACCCGCCGCAAGAGCCTGCTCGAGACGGCGTCCCTGCCCGGTAAGCTCGCTGACTGCTCGGTGCGCGATGCCGAGCTGACCGAGCTCTTCATCGTAGAGGGCGACTCGGCAGGCGGTTCGGCCAAGGACGGCCGTCGCCGAGACATCCAGGCGATTCTGCCCCTGCGCGGCAAGATTTTGAACGTCGAACGCGTTGGTGACCATCGCGCGTTCTCGAGTGACACCATTCAGTCGCTGATTACCGCGATCGGCTGCGGCGTCACGACGAGTGCCGGCGACGGCGGCGACTTCGATATCACCAAGGCGCGCTACCACAAGATCATCATCATGACCGATGCAGACGTCGACGGTGCGCATATCCGCATCCTGCTGCTGACGTTCTTCTACAAGTACATGCGTCCGCTGATCGATGCCGGCTACGTCTATGTTGCCTGCCCGCCCATCTTTGGCATTAAGGTGCGCAACAAGATCCACTACGTGTATCCCAACGGCCGCCAGCCCGAAGACGAGATCCTGCGCGACACCATCCAGAGTCTGGGCCTGAACCCCGACGATAACGACGAGGACGGCAAGGCCAAGGACGGCAAGATTACCAAGAAGCGCAAGGGCTATACCGTCCAGCGCTACAAGGGTCTGGGCGAGATGGACCCCAAGCAGCTTGCCTCGACGACGATGGACCCCAAGACCCGCATCCTGCAGCGTGTGTCGATCGAAGACGCCGTGGTGGCGGACCGCGCCGTGCGCGAGCTGATGGGTTCCGAGGTCGGCTATCGCCGCGAATACATTGAAAAACACGCACATGATGCACGATTCCTTGATGCTTAAGAGGAGGTAACGTGGCAGACGATATCAACAACAATGAGGGTATGGACGAGGCCGGCGATGCCGGTATGCCCGACGATCTGAAGCGCCTGCTTGCCCGTGCTGAGCAGGGCGAGGACGGCGACCCGGACGCCTATAACCCCGATGCCGATGATGATGAGGAAGAAGACGACGACGAGCTCGAGGAGAGCTTTGGCGAAGTCGATCGCGGCGCCTCGGCCGGCGAGGATATCAACGGCGGCCAGCTCCAGATTTCGGAGTTCGGTCGCGAGATGAAGCAATCGTTCATCGAGTATTCGATGTCGGTTATCACGGCGCGCGCCCTGCCGGACGTGCGCGACGGCTTAAAGCCGGTTCACCGCCGCATCCTGTACGCGATGAACGAGAGCGGCATCTACCCCAACCGCCCACATAAGAAGTCGGCCTGGACGGTCGGCGAAGTTATCGGTAAGTACCACCCGCACGGTGACTCTGCGGTCTACGAGGCCATGGTCCGCCTGGCACAGTGGTTCTCCATGCGCACGCCGCTCATCGACGGTCACGGCAACTTCGGTAACATCGACGGCGACGGCGCGGCAGCCATGCGTTACACCGAGAGCCGCCTGGCAAAGCCCGCCATGGAACTGCTGCGTGACTTGCAGAAGGATACCGTCGACTGGCAGCCCAACTACGACGAATCGCTCGCCGAGCCCGTGGCGCTGCCTGCGCGCTTCCCCAACCTGCTGGTCAACGGCAGCCAGGGCATCGCCGTCGGCATGGCCACCAACATCGCTCCGCATAACCTCACCGAGGCGATCGAGGCCACCTGCTACCTGATCGACAACCCCGACGCCACCGTCGACGAGCTCATGCAGATCATGCCCGGTCCGGACTTCCCCACCGGCGCCATCATCATGGGCAGCGCCGGCATTAAGCAGAGCTACGAGACCGGCCGCGGTTCCATTACCGTGCGCGCCAAGGCACACGTTGAGTCCACCAAGACCGGTCGCAGCCGCCTGGTCTTCACCGAGATTCCCTACATGGTCAACAAGGGCACCCTGCAGGAGAAGATTGCCCAGCTCGTCAACGACAAGCGCATCGAGGGCATCTCGGATATGCGCGATGAGTCCAACCAGAAGGGCATCCGTCTGGTCATCGAGCTCAAGAAGGGCGTCATTCCGCAGGTCGTGCTCAACAACCTGTATAAGTACACCTCGCTGCAGACGACCTTCGGCGCCAACAACCTGGCGCTCGTCAACGGCGTTCCCAAATGCCTGAGCCTGCGCGAGATGCTGCAGCACTACATTGACCACCAGGTCGACGTCGTTACCCGCCGCACCCGCTTCGACCTTAAGAAGGCCCAGGCGCGTGCCCATATCCTCGAGGGCTACCTGATGGCCCTTGACCATATCGACGAGGTCATTAGCATCATCCGCTCCTCGCAGACCGACTCCGAGGCCAGCAGCCGCCTGATCGAGCGCTTTGGCTTTACGCCCGAGCAGACCACGGCCATCCTCGAGATGAAGCTGCGCCGCCTGACCGGCCTGGAGCGCGACAAGATCCAAGAAGAGTTGGACGGCCTGCGCCGCGCCATCGCCTACTACGAGGACCTGCTGGCGCATGAGGAGAAGATCCTGGGCGTCATCAAGGAAGAGATGCGCGAGATCTCCAAGAAGTTCGGCGACAAGCGCCGCACCGAGATCAGCCAGGTCGAAAAGGATCTGGACGTTGAGGACCTCATCGCCGACGAGGACATGGTCGTGACCATCACCCACACCGGCTATGTGAAGCGTATCCCGGTGGCTGCCTATCGCGCCCAGAAGCGCGGCGGCAAGGGCGTGTCGGGCGTCAACCTCAAAGAGGACGATGTTATCGACGAGATGTTTATCGCGTCCACGCACGAGTACGTGCTGTTCTTCTCGAGCAAGGGCAAGGTCTATCGCCTGAAGGTGCACGAGCTGCCGGTGGGTACGCGCCAGGCGCGCGGTACCGCGATCGTCAACCTGCTGCCCTTTGAGGACGGCGAGAAGATCGCGAGCGTCATCAGCTGCCGCGAGTTCCCGGCCAACGAGTACCTGATGTTTGCCACTAAGAGCGGCATGGTCAAGAAGACCGTGATGAGCGCATATGACCGCAGCCGTCGCGACGGCCTGATCGCTATCAACCTGCGTGACGACGACGCGCTGCTGAACGTGCGCCGCGTGCGCGAGGGCGACAAGATTATCCTGGCCACCACCGCGGGCAAGGCGATCATGTTCTCCGAGGAGCAGGTACGCGCTACCGGCCGCGATACCAGCGGCGTTCGCGGTATCGGTATGAAGGACGGCGTGAGCGTTCTGGGCATGGAAGTCACTAACGGCAACGGCGATCTGTTCGTCATCACCGAGCGCGGCTACGGCAAGCGCACGCCGGTTGCGGACTACCCGGAGCAGAATCGCGGCGGCCAGGGCGTCTACACCATCCAAATGACCGAGCGTAAGGGTAACCTCGCGGCCATGAAGACAGTGGGCCCGCAGCACGAGCTGTTCATCGTGACGGAGGGTGCGACGGTCATTCGCGTCAAGACCGACGAGATCAGCCAGACTGGCCGCGCCACCCAGGGCGTCAAGATGATGACCGTCGACGACAACGACCGCGTATGCGCTGTCGCCCGCATGACGGCAGCCAAGGAAAAGCCCGAAGGCGAAGCCACAGAAAACGGCTCTGCTTCCGAAGAAACCCCTGTCGATCTAGGCGACGGCAACGACATGCCAGAAGATCTCCTCGACGAGTAAGAGGTCCTGGCTGGTAGAAAATATCAGACCCCATATATCGGCGGTCGGCGCACTGCGCGCCGACCGCTTTTTTGAAAACCTTGGGACTCGTGTTCGCCCCGGTCGCACGGCGACATGTGAAGTCGATCGCGAGTTCCGCACGAGCCAGAGAGCACTTAATGTGCTCTCTGTGCGAGTCAGGACTGTCCGAGTAGGCGACTTCACATGCCGCCGTGCGACCGGGGCGAACACCCTTCAAAGATTTTCAAAAAAAGTTGTTGACGCGCGCGTAACGACTCGTCTAATATATCCCTTGCGCGATGGACCTGTAGCTCAGTTGGTTAGAGCGTCCGGCTGATAACCGGGAGGTCACAAGTTCGAATCTTGTCAGGTCCACCACTTTCTTTCGCAATAAACACCCCAGCGAGAGCCGAGTCGCCGCTGGGGTGTTTATTACTGTCTCCGTGGGGGTTTAGCTCAGCTGGGAGAGCGCGGGCTTTGCAAGCCTGAGGTCAGGGGTTCGATCCCCCTAACCTCCACCATGATGGACCTGTAGCTCAGTTGGTTAGAGCGTCCGGCTGATAACCGGGAGGTCACAAGTTCGAATCTTGTCAGGTCCACCATCAAAACTGTGAAGAGCCCTGGGGCATTGCCTCGGGGCTTTTTTCTTGTCTGCGATAAATCTCATTTTGGTTTTGTGTGCTGTGCGAAAGTTTGGGTAGTATAGCTATTCAATGCGGCGGACTGCCGCGTGTTAACCGCTACGTACCGGAGGTGTTCCATGGTTCGTGTCGACATAGAGACCATCGTCATGGCCGCCGGTCCCGTGCCATCGCTTATCGTGCTTCGCGAGCGCTGCAGCAAATCGGACTCGCCCGCGCCACTGCGTTCCCTTTCCATTCAGACTGGTTCGTTTGAAGCTGCGGCAATCAGCCGCGGCATCGATAGCGGTCGCGCCGAGCGCCCGATTACCCATGACCTGTTGCTCGATACTGTTGGTGCCCTGGGTGCCAAGCTCGAACGCATCGAAATCGTTCGCGCCGAGCCGCCCGTGTTTTACGCGACGGTTGTCGTGTTGGCCGATGGCAACGAGCATAGGATCGATGCGCGTCCGAGCGACGCCATCGCCCTCGCCGTACGCAGCAATGCCCCCATGTTCGTTGAAGACGACATCATGAATCGCTTGGGCACAGTCTCACCGCACGCCGAGGAAGTCGACAACGAACAAGAGTTCGAAAAGTTCGATGAGTTCGTCCACACGCTCTCGCCCGATGATTTTTAAATGCTTGGCAAGCACGCGATGGAATGCACGCTCATGAACGCCGGAGTTTCTGCCGAGGCGGCTGCGATCGCCCGCGAGGCCCAGATGCGCTCTGAGGCGTCCGAGGCGGCGCGTATTGCCTATGTGACGCAGGCCCGCACGCTTCGCGAACGCCGCGGCTCGTTTATCAAGATGGTTGTCATCTCCGCCCTTGTCGCGGCAATCTGTTCGCGCCTTCGTGGTACAGTTGGTGCGCTTGGGTTTTCGATCTCTACGGGCCTGGTGATCTGGGGCGTGGTCGATGCGGTCATGCTGACTAGCCAGATCAAGGTGCTCGACAAACGCGCGGCGGACATGATGCGCGCCCGCGATGCCGCTGCTAAGATCGCCGCCGAGGCGCAAGAACTGTAACGACGCCAGACTCGATGGGAAGGTCTAAAGATGGCACAGGATATGCAGGATGCCGGTAACGTCTCCGCCGAGCTCGACGCCATGGTGTGCGATCTGATCGGTGCGTTCTTGGACGACCTTGCCGCCGGTGAAAACCCTGGCGTGGTCGTGGCAATTGAGGACGCCGCTTCCAACCGTTATCTGGCGGCGCTCGATGAGGATGGCGAAGAGGCGTGCCTCGAGGCGGCCACCAACTTTATCTCCGAGCACAAGATGGGTCTTAAGGACGAGGGCCTGGGCCGTATCGTCCGCTATGCCATCGGCTATACCGGCTGCGTCGAGATTGACGGCGGCTACCACGACGCCCTGCTCGTGAGTTTTTTCGAGGCTACGCTCGAGAGCGGTTTTTCGGCATATGTGCTGTATGAGGGTATGGGCGCCGGCGATGGTTTTATGTGGAGCGACCCTGAACCTGCAGGTGAGGAAACCCCTCTCATCTAAAATCGCTAAAATAAACGAGTTTTCGGTAAAAGGCTCAATATTCCCGCCGAGCGTTGTGTTGCTAGGCGGGTCGCATACGCGTGCCGTTTGTGTATAGATAGAAGATAGGGGAACTACATGCGCGTAGACAATCTGAGAAACATCGCCATCATCGCCCACGTCGACCACGGCAAGACGACGATGGTCGATAAGCTCCTGCGTGCCACGGACGCCTTCCGTGCCAATCAGCAGGTCGAGGACCGCGTCCTGGATTCCAACGACCAGGAGCGCGAGCGCGGCATTACGATTCTCGCCAAGAACATCTCTATCGAGTACAAGGACGTCAAGATCAACGTCATCGACACCCCGGGCCACGCCGACTTTGGCGGCGAGGTCGAGCGCGTGCTGCGTATGGCCGACGGCGCCCTGCTGCTGGTCGACGCCTTTGAGGGCCCCATGCCCCAGACCCGCTTTGTGCTGCGTCACGCTATCGACACCGGCCTCAAGATCATGATCGTCATCAACAAGATCGACCGTCCGGGCGCCAACCCCGAGAAGGCCTACAACGACTGCCTCGACCTCATGGCCGACCTGGGCGCCACCGACGACCAGCTTGAGTTCGCCATGGAGCACGTGGTCTACGCCAGCGCCATGAATGGCTTTGCCCGTCTTGACCCCAACGACGGCAATATGGACATGTACCCGCTGCTCGATATGATCATCGACGACATGCCCGCCCCCGAGGTTGACGAGAACGCCCCGCTGGCCATGCAGTGCGTGACCATCGACCACTCCAACTTCGTTGGCCGTATCGGCATCGGTCGCGTGTATTCCGGCGCCATCCATCAGGGCGACCAGATTCTGGTTGTGAAGAACGACGGCTCCAGCGCCACCGCTACCGTCAAGCAGCTCTTTACCTTCGACTACCTGGGACGTACCGAGTGCCAGGAAGTCGGCGCCGGCGACATCGCTGCCGTCGTGGGCATTGACCGCACCGATATCGGCGATGTCTACACCGACCCCGAGAACCCCGTTGAACTCGAGCCCATCGAGATCGACCCTCCGACCCTGTCCATCGTCTTTGAGGCTTCGACTTCCCCGCTCGTCGGTCGTGACGGTGACATCGTGGGCGCCCGTCAGCTCAAGGAGCGCCTGTTCAACGAGGCCGAGAACAACGTGACCATGAAGATCGAGGAGCTCGAGGACAAGAGCGGCGTCGAGGTCTCGGGCCGCGGCATCCTGCACCTGTCCGTCCTGATGGAGTCCATGCGCCGCGAGGGCTTTGAGTTCCAGGTCGGCCGTCCCCGCGTTCTGTTTAAGAAGGACGAGAACGGCAACAAGATGGAGCCTGTCGAGCAGGCCGTCGTCGAGTGCCCGGACGAGTACTCGGGCAAGGTCGTTGAGGTCTTCGGTACCTCCGGCGGCATCATGACGAGCATGGACACCTCGGGCATCGTGACGCACCTCGAGTTCAAGATCCCGACCCGCGGCATCATGGGTCTTAAGAACCGCATCATGAACGTCACCCACGGCGAGGGCGTGTTCTACCACACCTTCCTGGAGTATGGTCCTTATGCTGGCGAGATTGGCAACCGTCAGAACGGCGCCATGATCTCCATGACCACCGAGAAGGCCGTTGCCTACGCTCTGGGTACGCTGCAGGAGCGCGGCCAGCTGTTTGTTGAGCCGGGCACCGAGTGCTACGAGGGCATGATCGTGGGCGAGCGCAGCAAGGCCGGCGACATGGTCGTCAACATCGCCCGCACCAAGAACCTGGGCAACCAGCGTTCCTCGACCTCCGATATCTCCGTCCAGCTGGTGCCGCCTCGCACCTTCTCGCTGGAGGAGGCGCTGGAGTACATCGCCGACGACGAGCTGGTCGAGATCACTCCCAAGAACATTCGCCTGCGCAAGCGTCTGCTCAACGCCACCGACCGCAAGAAGGCTGCCGTCCGCGCCGGCCAGGTCAACAAATAAGCGCTGGGGCTTATAGCCGCCAATAAGAAAGGGCGCCGACCGCGATGGTCGGCGCCCTTTTTGGTGCAAGGGGAACAGATTCGTTTGCACCGCAGTGGGGGGCGGCTGTCCCTCCGAGCGGCTTTTCAGGCAAAGTTAAGTTGTTTAAACATATACATGAATCTTTGAAATATAAACGCTTTGATACAAAACTGTTAACAGGTAAATATCAACTGGTATTAAATTAAAAGACCTCTTTACCTGCGGTTTACATGACTGGTATCTATATTGTATGTTATGCATTGTGGCATAGACGAACCGTCTTAGAAGTTGCTCCCCAATGGGTTCTTGCAATGCGCTAGGTAGGTTCTCGTTGATGTTGGGGTTTGTGTTCGATCCGACGATTCGCCGTATTCCACAACGTGTTGTAGGAATTAGGGGACAACTATGGACGCACACCGCTCACAGTCGCTGGGTATGGCGGCCCTGATCTTCATTTTAATTAGCCTCACCGTCGCAGTTTTCCACGGCGCAGCCCCCGTGCGCGCCGATGACGTGACGACGCCGACGCCGATTGTGATTGATGAGAATACTGCGGACGTTACGGTTGAGCTTTATACCGACGAGAACCGTAAAGTGCCTTTGGGTAATACTGCCGTGCTTTCGACCGACACCCTATACGGTTCGTTTAGCGCGGACTTTAGGCCGAACCATACCCCGAGCTCGGCGCAAAACGTTGCGGAGTACTCTCTTCCGAGCAATGTTAAGTTATTGAAGGATGAAAGCGGGTTGCTCTATGACGGTTTGGGCAAAGAGGCTGGCACCAGGAAGTGCGAGAATAATAAGCTGATTTTCACTTTCGACCAAAACTGGATTAATACGAATCCGTCCGATGTTCATGTCGGTGTTGATTTTTCATTCAAGACTTTAGTCCGCTGGCCGCGCAGCGGCCAGCTTTAAACCACCCGCTACGCGGGTGGAGACAAACG
>URZB01000011.1 GCA_900552295.1 uncultured Collinsella sp. | reverse complement strand
CGAGATGTAGCTCCGTCTCGTGGGCTCGGAGATGTGTATAAGAGACAGCTATTAGGAATGATTTTTAATAAAACAATTTTGAGATATGAAGATGTTGATTGATTAACGATTGGCAGGCCGTCTTTGACCGCCGCTGAGTACAATCGGGCGAGCAAATGTTGACCTATCAACAAATGAAGGAGTTTCCTTTATGCATCTAGCCCGTCGTGCCTGGTGCCGAACATATCAGACGGTTTTTCGCATTGCATTGCCGATCCTGCCCTATACCGAGCCGCGCATTTTAGAGCATGCCGAGGATGTGCCCGCGGTGCTTCAAAAGCGCTCGATCCAGAAGGTCCTTATCGTGACGGATCCCGGCATTGCCCGTCTGGGGCTCACGGCACCGCTCGAGACGGCGCTCGCATGCAGGGGGATTGGCGTTACGGTCTATGCCGAAACGCGTGCAAACCCCACGGTTTCAAACGTGGAAGAAGCGGCGTCCCTGTATCGAGAGAGCGCCTGCCAGGCCATTATCGGCTTTGGCGGTGGCTCGGCCATGGACTGTGCCAAGGGCGTGGGCGCACGCATTGCGCAGCCAAACAAGCCCATCAACAAGATGCGCGGCCTGCTGCGGATTCATCGTCGCCTGCCGCTGCTCATCGCCGTTCCCACTACCGCCGGTACGGGAAGCGAAGTCACGCTTGCGGCGGTAATTACCGATGACGGGACGCACTACAAATACCCCATTAACGACTTTGTGCTCATCCCGCGTTTTGCAGTCCACGACCCCGAGTTTACGTGCGGCTTGCCCGCTTCCATTACGGGGCAGACGGGCATGGACGCCCTGACGCATGCCGTTGAGGCCTTTATCGGGCGAAGCACCACGCCCTATACGCGCAAGATGGCGCGACAGGCGGTGCAGCTTATCCACGACAATTTGCTCGAGGCCTATGAGCATGGTGACGACATGCGCGCTCGTCGCAATATGCTTTCGGCGGCGTATAAGGCGGGCGTTGCCTTTACGCGCTCCTATGTTGGATACGTTCATGCCATCGCACACAGCCTGGGCGGGCGTTACGGGATTCCGCACGGCTTGGCTAACGCTATCATCCTGCCGCATATGCTTCGCGCCTATGGCGAAGCTGCTGCTCCTAAGCTCGCCGATCTTGCTCGCATGGCGGGCATTGCGCCGGCTACCGCGCAGGATAGTCTTGCGGCCGAGGCCTTTTTCGATTGGGTCGACCGCATGAACGAGATCCTGGGAATCCCCAAATATGTCTCGGGCATTCGCCGCTCCGACATTCCCGAGATGGCGGCGCATGCCGATGCCGAGGCCAATCCGCTGTACCCCGTTCCGCTTTTGATGGACCGCTTGGAGCTCGAGCGTATGTACGAGGTCGTCGCGGGTGGTATGTTTGAGGACGAGAACTAGGAGGGTGCCATGAACACCGAGGAAATTGCGCGCATCGTCGGCGATCAGCGCACTTACTTTAAAACGCACGCTACGTTTGATGTTGATGCCCGACGTCGCGCGCTCGTGAGTTTACGCGATGCGGTACGGGCGCACGAGGCCGATATTGCCCATGCACTCAAGACCGATTTGGGAAAGTCGCATGACGAGGCATATATGTGCGAGATCGGCACGTCGCTTTCCGAGATTCGTCATCAGATCGCTCACGTGGCTCGATGGAGTCGTCCGCGCCTGCGTCCGTGTGACCTTGCCAACGCCGTGAGCGCGTGCAAAACGCAAGCCGTGCCCTATGGCGTCACGCTCATCATGGCTCCGTGGAACTACCCGTTTTTGCTAACACTCGAGCCGCTCGCCGGCGCCCTTGCCGCGGGCAATACCGTGGTCATCAAGCCGAGTGCCTATGCTCCGGCATCGAGCGCGGTGCTCAAGCAAATCTGTGAAGAGGCATTTGATCCGCGCCTGGTGACGGTTGTCGAGGGCGGGCGCGCCGAGAACGAAGCGTTGCTCGATGAGTGCTGGGACAAGATCTTCTTTACCGGTAGCGTTCCGGTCGGCAAGCTCGTCATGGAGCGCGCGAGTAAAAACCTCACGCCCGTGACGCTTGAGCTGGGCGGCAAGAGCCCCTGCATCGTGGATGCGACGGCAAACTTGAAGGTTGCGGCGCGGCGTATCGCCTTTGGTAAATGGCTCAACGTGGGGCAGACCTGCGTGGCGCCCGACTACCTGCTGGTCGATGCGCGCGTGCACGACGAGCTGCTGGACCTCATCAGGGAAGAGGCCCGCCGTATGTTTGGCGAGCATCCGCTCGATAACGAGGACTACGGGCATATCGTCAACGCCAAGCATTTTGCGCGCGTGCGCGGGCTGATCGATCCCGATAAGGTCGTGCTGGGAGGCACGGCGCGCGAGTCGTCGCTCAAGATTGAGCCGACGATCCTAGACGGCGTGACCCCCGATGACGCCGTGATGCAGGAGGAGATCTTCGGTCCCATCTTGCCGGTGCTGACGTTTGAGAGCCTAGACGAGGCCGAGACGTTTATTACGGATCGTCCGACGCCGCTGGCCCTGTATATCTTTAGCCAGGACCGTTCGGTTCAGCAACGCTTTGTGCGCTACGTGCCCTTTGGCGGCGGCTGTGTCAACGACACGATCATGCACTTGGCTACGAGCCATATGGGCTTTGGCGGCATGGGCGCGAGCGGTATGGGGCAGTACCATGGACGCGAGAGCTTCGATACGTTTAGCCACAAGAAGAGCATCGTGAACAAGGCAACTTGGCTGGACGTGCCGTTTCGGTATGCGCCCTACGCAAGCTGGAAGCACAAGTTCGTGCGCATGTTTGTGCATTAGAAAAGGGCGCAGGTAATACGAACAAGTGTTCCTATTACCTGCATTTTGCGTTAGACTACTGTTATGGAGCACGGATGGGCCAACTCCCTTTAGAAGGGATTTGGTATGAACGTAAGCGATGTTATTTCGTTATTGGCGTTGTTGATTGCGGCTATCGAACTCGGTCTGTTTATCGGCCGAATGAAATAGCCGCCCCCGCGTAAGCGAAGACGGCCACTTCTCACGATGAAAACGTGTATCGGAGTTGGCAAGACCCGCGGCAACGGGTGCCATCCGTGTTCCTATCTTATCTGCAAGCGTTCTGTCGCGCAAGCGTTGAGGCAAACGATTGAAGGACGCAGACAGGATGTATTTGTGTCCGCACGGGACCGTAGACTTCTCAATAAGGTTACACACCGGTTTATCCGGCCGTTAGAGGAGCTGCTATGTACGAGCCTTCACGTGTTCTTCTGTCATTTCACATTGCAGGATTTCAGTATGCCGATGGCGCCTTGGTCCTGGGCGATCTTAAAGCGGGCGATAAGCTGACGCTGTGTGCCGAGCGCGATAATCCCCATGACCCCGAGGCAGTTGCGATCTACTATGGCAAGACCAAACTTGGCTACGTTCCGGGAAACGAGGTCGGCCCGCTGTCCTTGATGATGTATTACGGCCACGAGGACGTATTTGAGGCCCGCGTGCAACAGGTTGCCCCCGAGCGCAGCCCGTGGCACCAGGTGCGCGTTGGCCTCTATGTGGTGGATGCCCGCTAGTCGGCAATGGAGGCGGCCATGTTTGATGACGACGACCAGTTCGATCTGACAGACGATCCGTTTGAGTGGGATGTGCTACTCGATGACGATGAGCTGGAACAGGACCGTAAGATGCGGCAGGACAAGAAAACTCAGGGTGACGCTTCGAAAAAGCAAGACAAGCGCCGCCGCGGACTGTTCGGCGGGCTCTTTGGATAACCGCCGCATCGCTACATCTGTATACTTAGCACGAGTTGAACACGTTGCGAAATGAGGGCATAGACGATGATGTGGTTTTCCGCCGACCTGCACCTGGGCGATACGAATATCTTGCACGACATGGACCGGCCGTTTGACTCGGTCGAGGAGATGAACCGCAAGGTCATCGATGCCATCAATGAGTGCGTGGCTGCGGACGACCGCCTCTATATTCTGGGTGACTTTACCTATCGTTTGCCCCTGGCGGAGGCGGTGCGCCTGCGCGAGCGTATCGAATGCCAGAACGTGACGCTCATCCGCGGTAACCATGACGGCGACTGGGAAGATTCCGACGTACCGCAGATTTGGGAAAACGTGCGCGATTACCTGGAGATTGCTCCCGGCTATGCCAAGGGCCATCGTCTGGTTATGAGCCACTACCCCATGCTCAGCTGGAACGGCAAGGCACGTGGCGCCATTATGCTGCATGGGCATATCCACAGCAGGGGTGACCGCGCCAACGCACGCAACCGCGATCGCGAGCGCCCTATCTTTCGCTACGATGTCGGTCTCGATGCCAACGAGTACAAGCCCGTAAGCCGTGATCAGATTCTTAGCTTCTTT
The DNA here is from genome assembly GCA_900552295.1 of uncultured Collinsella sp. Lineage (GTDB taxonomy): Bacteria > Actinomycetota > Coriobacteriia > Coriobacteriales > Coriobacteriaceae > Collinsella. The sequence continues at coordinate 10,039 of URZB01000011.1, read as the reverse complement.
GGGCTATAGGGCGCCAGAGCCACCACAAAGGGGACAGGCACCTTTGTGGTGGCTCTGGCGCCGTTGCCATTATGGCAGCGGCGCCTTTTTTGTCCGTGCGGCGCGGTAGAGTGTAGGCGGTCGAAATTTGCGTCCATCGAGGAGCTGCTATGAACGAGATTAAGTGCCCGCATTGCGGCGAAGTTTTTAAGGTCGATGCGTCCGGCTATGCGGATATCGTCAAGCAAGTACGCGATGCCGAGCTTTCGCGCGACCTGGACGAGCGTGTGAAGGCAGTCCAGCGCGAGGGCGAGCAGGCGCTGGAGCTTGAGCGCTCGCGTTCGACGGCTGCCTTGCAAAAGGCAGAGTCTCAGCGCAACGCTCAGCTTGCCGAGCAGAAGAACGCTGCAGCTCAGCAGCTGGCACAAGAAGTCGCCAAGCGCGATGCCGAGCTTGCCGAGCTGCGTGCCAAGCTTGAGGGCGCTGCCGCAGAGCGCGAGAGTGCAAGCCAGCGCGCGGCGGTTGAGGCCCGTGCCGATGCTCAAAAAGAGAATGCCGAACTCCAGTGTGAGATTGATAGCCTGCGTGCGCAGCTTGGGCGCAAAGATGACGAAGCAAAGCTTGCCGAGTCGGCGGCGCGCAACGCTGCTCAAAACGATTTAGCTGCACGCGACGCTCAGATTGCCGAGCTGCAGGCCAGGCTTGCCGCGGCGGACAAGGCCCAGGAGATGGCGCTTGCCGCTGCCGCGGCAGAGTCGCAGCGTGAGCTCGATGCCGCTCGCAGCGAGGCCGAGCGCGCGCTTGCTGACTATCGCGCGAAGGTGCAAGAGAAGTTTTCCGCCGCAAAGGCTCAGTCCGAGCAAGAGGCCGAGGGCCTGCGTGCCCAGCTGCGCGAGCAGGAACTGATGGCAAAAATGAACCTGTCAGAGGCGGTCGCCGCGGCGGAACGAGAGCGCGATGAGGCACGTGCCAAGCTAACGAGCGAGCTGGCGGTGCGCGATTCTCGCGAGGAGCAAGCCAAGGCGGCACACGAGCTCGAGCTTGCGCAGGCCAAGCGCGCGAGCGATGACCTGATTCGCTACAAGGATGAAGAGATTGAGCGCCTTAAGGACATGAAGGTCCGCCTGTCCACCAAGATGGTGGGCGAGTCGCTCGAGCAGCACTGCGAGACCGAGTTTAACCGTCTGCGCATGACGGCATTTCCTAACGCGTACTTCGAGAAAGATAACGATGCGTCCGAGGGTACCAAGGGCGACTTTATCTTCCGCGAGTGCGACGCGAGCGGCAACGAGGTCATTTCGATTATGTTCGAGATGAAAAACGAGAACGATGAGACCGCGACCAAGCATAAAAACGAGGACTTCTTTAAGAAACTCGATCACGATCGTCGCCAGAAAGGCTGTGAGTACGCGGTGCTCTGCACCCTGCTGGAACCCGAGAGCGAGCTCTATAACGCAGGGATAGTCGACGTGAGCTATCGCTACGAGAAGATGTACGTGATCCGCCCGCAGTTCTTCATTCCCATGATTACACTTCTTCGTAACGCTGCCATGGGTTCGCTGCGCTATAAGCAGGAGCTGGCGGAGTACAAACAGCAGAACATCGACGTCACGAACTTCGAAGCCAAGATGGAGAAGTTCAAGAATGATTTCGGCCGCAACTACGAGATTGCGAGCCGCAAGTTCCAAACGGCAATCGATGAGATCGACAAGACGATTAGCCATCTGCAGAAAACCAAGGAGGCGTTGCTGTCCTCCGAGAACAATCTGCGCCTAGCCAACAAGAAGGCCGACGATCTTACCATTCGCAAGCTCACGTGGGGCAACAAGACCATGAAGGCGGCGTTTGACGAGGCGCGCGGGGCTGCGGCGGAGGCAAACGATGAGCCCGCCGAGGCGGATTCATATGAGGTCGAGGATGCCGAGTAAGGCATAGCATATAGTGCAAAAGTGGGGCCGCTGGCGATGTTGCCAGCGGCCCCGTTTCGTTCCAGTATGGTCGGCTAGTTCTCGAGCAGGTCCTCGATAAAGCCGACGCGGTAGTTTTTGAAGATGACCTCGCCGCCGTCTTGCGTGGCGTCCAGATCGACATCGCCCATGATGCCAAAATCGTGGTCGCCATCCTCGTCGGCAAAGATCTGGTGCACGTGCCATACGTGCGCGGTCTTCTCGTCGGACTCGTCAATGGAAAACATCGCGGCGCTGCGGGCATCTCCGTCGGTGAGGATTTCTTCGTGCTGCTCGTGGTAAGCATCGAGCGCCTTTTGCCAGCGGATTTCGCTCATGCCCCAGTCGTCGTCGAGCTCGCCCAGGTCGCGAACGTGCTCGCGAGCGGCAAGGGTCACGCGGCGGAAGAGTGCGTTGCGCACCAACAGCGTGCAGCCGCGACGGTCCGCAACGACCTCGTCGATGCCCTGCGGCGGTGCGGCGTCGAGTGCAGCGGGGTTGCCGGCGTTCTCCCACTCATCCACCAGGCTCGAGTCCACCGAGCGCACCACAAAGCCCAGCCACGAGATAATGTCGCGCAGGCGCTCGTCGCGCTTCTCGATGGGCACGGTGCGGTCGAGTGAACGGTAGGCCTCTGCTAGGTAGCGCAGCAAAATGCCCTCGGAGCGGGCGATGCCGAGCTTTTGAATGTAACCCTTAAAATCGCTCGCGCTTTCCAGCATATCGCGCAGGACGCTCTTGGGAGAGAGCTGGTAGTCGTTTGCCCAGGGCACTTCCTGGCAGTACTTGTCAAAGGCGGCGTCGAGCAAATCCTCGAGCGGCTTTTCGTACGTGACGTCTTGAATGCGCTCCAAGCGCTCCTCATATTCGACGCCGTCAGCCTTCATTTCTGCCATCGCGCGGTCGCGCGCGGCGCGCTCCTGTGCACGCAGCACCTGTTTGGGATCCTCGAGCGTTGCCTCGACCATCGAGATCAGATCCATGGTATAGGTCTCGCTCTCGGGGTCGAGCAGTTCCAATGCGGCAAGCAAGAACGTCGAGAGTGGCTGATCGAGCGCGAAGTCCTCGGGTAGATCGACCGTCAGCGCATAATCGATGTCTGGTGCGGCGTCAGCCGGGGCGTCAGGCGCGGGCGGCACCTCGGTGCGAACGACGACGCCGGAATCGATGAGCGTGGCGAAGATTTCGTCGGCGCGAACCTCGAGCTTAGCCTTTTCCTCGGGAGTCTGCAGGCTCGTCTCGATGAGGTCGTGTACGCGGGTTCGGGCATCGCCGCCCTGCTCGACCACGCTAATCACCATGGAGTGCGTGATGCGCAGGCGCGGCTTGAGCGTCTCGGGCTGCGTCTCGATCAGGCGCTCAAAGGTCTGCTTGTTCCAGGTGACAAAGCCCTCGGGGGCCTTTTTCTTTTTAATCTTACGGAGTTTTTTGGGGTCGTCGCCCGCTTTGGCCATAAGCTTGGCGTTTTCGATCTCGTGCTCCGGCGCCTCGGCAATTACCATACCCTCGGTGTCAAAGCCCGAGCGGCCGGCGCGACCGGCAATCTGGTGGAACTCGCGGGCGCGCAGACGACGCATCTTGTAACCGTCGAACTTGGTGAGCGCGGTGAGCACCACGGTGTGGATGGGCACGTTGATGCCGACGCCGAGCGTGTCGGTGCCGCAGATGACGGGCAGCAGGCCCTGCTGCGCCAGGCGCTCAACCAGTAGGCGATAGCGCGGCAGCATACCGGCGTGGTGCACGCCGACGCCGCAGCCGAGCAGGCGCTTGAGAATCTTGCCGAAGGCGGTGGAGAAACTCGTGCCTTTGGCAGCTTCCTTAATGGCCTCGCGCTGCTCCTTGCTAGCGATGCCAAAGTTGGCAAGCGACTGTGCCGTGGCAAGCGCGGCGTCCTGACTAAAGTGCACGATGTAGAGTGGGGCCTCTCCGCGGCGCATAGCGAGCTCGACGGTGCCCTCGAGGGAGGTCGTCACATAGTCGTAGCTCAGCGGAACAGGGCGCGGGGCGTCGACAACCAGGTCGCAAGCAGCGCCGGTGTGCTCCTCGAGCGAGGCGGCGATGGCGGTGACATCGCCGAGCGTGGCACTCATGAGCATAAACTGCGTGTGGGGCAGGGTGAGCAGCGGCACCTGCCATGCCCAGCCGCGGTCGGGGTCGGCAAAGTAGTGGAACTCATCCATGGCTACGCAGCCCACATCGGCGTCCTCGCCCTCGCGTAGCGCATCGTTGGCAAGGATTTCGGCCGTGCAGCAGATGACGGGTGCCTTGGTATTGATATGCGTATCGCCGGTGATCATGCCGACGTTATCGCGGCCGAGTACTTGTACCAGGTCGAAGAACTTTTCGCTGACCAGGGCCTTGATGGGGGCCGTGTAATAGCAGCGCTTGCCCTGCGCCATGCCCATAAAGAGCATGCCCAGCGCGACGAGCGATTTACCCGATCCGGTCGGTGTGCCTAAAATGATGTGATCGCCGGCGGCCAGGTCCATGAGGGCCTCTTCTTGGTGGTCCCACAGCTCAATGCCGCGATCGCTCGTCCATTCAAAGAAGCGTTCGAAGGCTTGATCGGGCGTGAGCCATGGCTCGGGCTCGCTGCCGTCCTCGGGCTCCCACCAGGTGGGGGAGAGCGCGCCGAGCGAGCCAAACTCGGCTTCGGTTCCCGTGCCGCCCGAGAATGAGCTGGCAGCGCCGGCGCCGGAGACGGTGCTGGCGGCGGTATCTGTCGTGGTCTGTGCCATATGGTTGCTTTCTCTCGCGATTGTCCGCCAACTATTATGGCGTAGCGGCGGCGCGGGGTGCCAGCGCGCGAGAAAATGCAGGAAATGGGCGTTCTGCCCAGCCGTTTAGTGTAGTCGCTAGCTAAGTGAGTAGACTTTTTGCGATATTGCGAGCACATGGCTTTTGCGCAAGGGTTCTACCTGCGGTTTTATGTTTCGCTATGCGGGCTGTGCTTGGCTATTGCAAAATAGTCTACTCACTTAGGTTTGAGGGCCGTTCGCTGGCGCCTATTTGCGCTTGTTTGCCAACGCCGCGACCATCAGAAGCCCCTAGGACTCTTGCGGTAGACGCTTCTTGCCCTTGCGGGCACGGTTTCTAAAGTTCTCGACGGCCTCTTCCATGCCCAGAGGCACATAGGCGAGCTCATCGAGGTTATCGGGCAGGTAGCAGGCTAGGCTTTGCTCCTGCGCGCGGCCCGCCGCGAGCTGTTCATCGCTGGGCTGCGCTCCAGGTGTGGCGCAAATGCCATAGACGGCGGCACCCATCTCGCGCGTGCGGCGCTCGTACTCGGTCTCGGGATGCTCGGGATGGTCGCGGCGGACGTCGTCGCTTACCCAAAGCGTATCGTAGCCGGCCGCGGCAAACTGTCCCAGGGCGTAATCGCGCAACGGCTTGCTATCGGTGCGCAGTGTGACGGTAGCGCCGGCTGAAAAGAGCGGGCGGTAGAGCATCAGATGGTCGACATGGACGAGTCGTTTTTTAGCGTACTTGGCCTTGGGCTGCGGCGTGGGAAAGTTAATGGTGATGGCATCGAGCTCGCCTGCGGCAAACAGCTGTGGCAGCGATGCGGCGCCTCGGGGCAGGACGAGTGCGTTGGATAGCCCCTGTTCGCAGATTTTCTGCGCGGCATAGGCGATGCAGATGGGCTCCTGGTCCATGCCGATAAAGAGGGTGTCGGGCTCGCGGTGGGCGCGCTCGACCAGATAGGTTCCCTTGCCACAGCCCAGATCCAGATGAAGGTGTTCGAAGGGCTTGCTGCCTGCGGGCGCACAGGCCTTGCGCCAATCTCCGACATAGGCCTCGGGGTTCGTCTCAATCGCATCGGCGTAGCGCTCCAGGCGCTCCTCGAGCACAAAGTTCTTAGGCGTGCGAACGTGGACGGCTCCCATGAGGCTCCTTGGTCATAAGTATGGAACGCATAGCTGCGCGTTCCGTCAATGGGTTGAAAAAAGGGTAGGCATAGTTTGCCCGAAAGACGCTGTGCGGCTCGACGGCGAGTCGTCGGTGCCTACAGGCGCTTGAGAATCACATAGCGATTGAGCTCGCCGCTGCGACCGTCGGCATGGAAGCGCTCAAGCTCGCGCACGGGGACCTCGCCGCTCTTGTAGAACGTACGGACGCCGCGCACCAGGTCGGTGATCTGCTGATCGTCAAAGTGATGACAATAGCGGTAGGCGTGGCGGTCGTTTTGCCAGCCAATGAGGTGGTCGCCGGCTTCAAACTGCGCGGAATCGTAACCCTCAAACGGCGGGGTGAGCTCGGCGCGGGCCTCGGCGCGAACGGCCTTGCGCGCCATGCGCTCGTCGTTCATAAACTCCCAAAAGCTGATGGCGATGATGCCGCCTGGGCGCGTCTGGCGCACCAGGGCGTCGAGCACGCGTACGCGGTACTCGCACGACGGCACGTGGTGCATAAAGCCAAAGCAGACTGAGATGTCGGCGAGCGGGGCGTCGGAAAGCACGTCGGGTGTCTCGGCGGGGTTGAGCTTCATAAGGGCATCGAGCACGTCGAGTTCCTGGAAGTGCAGGTTGGGAATGCGCAGGGCGTGACCGTGCGCATCGATAGCCAAATCCTGACACGAGTCAACACCATAGAACTCAAACGGGCAGCTGGCATCTGCCGAGGGGTTTGCGCCGTCGACGCCCTTGGCGGCAAGTGCGCCGCCGGCGGCAAAATTCTCGAATCGCATATTGCCGCAGGCAAGATCAAAGACGCGGACGGGATGCTCGATCGTGGCGACGTCGAGCTGCCCGAGCGCGATGTCCATGGTGCGCACCCAGCCGGGCCACGGGGCCTGGCGCGTATCGGAGAAGGAGGCGGAGTGCTCGCGATAGAACGTGTTGTTGAGCTGGATGAGCGATGAGGCGAAATCGCGGTTCACGGCGCGGAACTCCCTCCGTTGGCGGTGCGGAATTAACAATACGACCATACTACCGTTAACGCCGCAACGGGGACAACCAAGCTACGGGTCATTGCTTTGTTTGGACACATTTCCGCAGCTCATATGCACCCGCAACCGCCGGTTGTCAAAAATCTCACTAGAATAGGTGGCATGCTTTTGGCGGTGGCGGATAGATTTTTAACTGTGCAAGGCGCCTTAAGAACAAAAACGGTCCGGCGGCACGGCTGGCATCACATAGGAGGAACCATGAATGTAGAAACTGCGCAGCGGCTCGCCGACCTTCGCCGAAGCAAAGGCTTTAGCCAAGAAGGGCTGGCACGAAAGCTGGGACTGTCGCGCCAAGCAGTCAGTAAATGGGAGCGCGCGGAGAGCTCGCCCGATACCGAGAACCTGATCTCGCTCGCCAAGCTCTATGGCGTGAGCTTGGACGAGCTGCTCAATCCGAGCGATGAGATCGAGGACGATATCGAGTTTGAGAACGAGGACCGCGCTCGTCAGCGCGAGGCCGAGGCAGCAGAGCGTGCTCGCACCCATGAGGCGGCGGCGCGCGCTACCGAGGCGGCAACACAGGCGAGTGACGCCGCCGCCAAGGCGGCGCAAGCGGCAAGCTGGAGTGCGCAGGCCGCCAATGCCGCTACGGCGCAGGCGACGAGTGGCAGCGCAGTTGGCTCGACTCCGGTGAAGGGCCCGTTCCAGTCGTTCCCGTATTGGGCCGTGTGCTGGCTGCTGTTCTTTTTGCTGATGTTCCTGTTTGGTGCCGGCCCCTTTGCCGCACTGATCTTCTTTACGATTCCCATCTATCACTGGGTGGCGCGTGCGCTCGATGGCGATTGGGCGCGCGGGGATATTCAGGTTGGTTCGGCGTCGGTGGCGGTCAAGGCCCAGGGGAAGGATACTTCTGCGGAATCTGATGCTGACGTGGCTACCGCGACTACCGCTGAGCCGATTGCCAAAGAGAGTGATGAATGATGAAGCTTTCGCATGAATCCAAGGTGCGCTTGGGCGTTGGCATCGGAGCGTTCGTGCTCATCATCGGGCTTGTCTTTGGCATTTCGCGGACATTGATTCATTTTGATGGTCCGTGGGATCTCGACGATGTTGTATCCGGCTTCTCTGGTATGGACGATGCGGTTGACGAGGACGATCTTTTGGATGGCGGTAACTATTCCGCTCGGCCTCAGCAGCTTTCGAGCACGACTTTTGACGAAGACGCGTTCCAATCGCTCGACTTGGATGTGACGTCGGGGACGGTCGAGGTTAAACGTGTCTCTGGCGGACCGGTACGTGTCATCGAAAGCGGGCGCGTTGCAAAGGGGGCGTCTGCTACCGATGCTGCCACTCAGAATCTGGTTAAGATCGAGGGCTCTACACTCAAGATTAGCCAGTTCGACTGCGATGACGAGCGCGCCCATGACCGTAAGGTCACCATTGAACTGCCGCGTGAGCTTGCCGATAACATGATGGGCATTACGGCAAACGTGGGGTTGGGAGACCTGACGGTCGCGGACATTGCGTGCCACGACTTTGATTTGACGTTGGACTCTGGAGACGTTGAGTTTACGGGCACCGTGACCGATACCCTGAATGCCGAGGGCGGTTCGGGCGATGTGACGTTCGAGCTCTACCAGGCCCCCGCGAAGTCGATGGACGTGAGTGTGGGCTCGGGCGATGTGGAGATGACGGTTCCGAACTCGACGGGCTTTAAGGCGAGCCTCACCTTGGGCAGCGGCGACTTCGAGAGCGATTTCCTTCCGCTTGGCTACGACGGCGAGACCATTTTGAATCTTGAATTCGATAACGGCGATAAGTCTGCTACGTATCGTTTTGAGGTCGGTTCGGGCGACATGTCGTTTGATTCAGAGTGACGGGTGGTTATTGAAGACTTATAAACCATAGACGCGCTGTTTGATGGAGGCGCCGGAGCCGTGACGGGCTTCGGCGCCTTTACGATCGCCTTTCTGGTGGGATTGACGCTGATGTACGGCGGCAATGCGGCCGTTCTGATCGTATCGGCGCTGTGCGGCTGGATGCTCGTGCGCAGCAACCGCAGGAAGAACAGGGCGGCCGCGGTCGAGACGCAGCGACCCGCCGCGAGCCGTGCGAAGGACACCGAAGGGGTCATCGAGGAGTGCATCGCCGAGGTCTGCTACACGATGGGGCAGGTGACCCGCATCTACGACCGCACGCTGATCGCCGTTTTCAAGGAGAACCGCAAGGTATTGCGCGAAATGGTGCAGCAGTCGAACGACCTGTTCTACCGCTCGCGCGAGCGGAAATACAAGGTGATGCCGCTGTTGCTGCGCCTGCAAGACAACGAGATCGATTCGGGACACTACTATGTGCAGGTGGTCGATTACATGAACGAGATCACCAAGTCGCTGCTCCACGTCACGCGCCCCTGCTTCGACCATATCGACAACAACCACGAGGGGATGACCCGGGAGCAGATCGAGGATCTGATGAAGATCAACGACGAGGTGGAGACGATCTTCACGCGCATCAACGTCATGCTGCGCAACAACGATTTCGCCGACATCGACCTGATTCTCGAACTGCGCGACGAGCTGTTCGAATCGATCGCCGACGCGATCAAGCGCCAGCTCAAACGCATCAAGAACAAGCAGTCGTCGACCAAGGCCAGCCTGCTCTACCTGACGATTCTCAACGAGACGAAAACGATGGTGTTGCAGGCGCGAAACCTGGTCAAATCGCAGCGGTATTTCCTCGAACACAAGACGGAATAGGGGATCTGTCCTTGCAGCCGCGGCTGCAAGGACAGAAAAGCGTGCCGGAGGCAGGGCTTCGCCGCCTCCGGCACGCTTTCCGTACCGTCTCCCGTTTCGTGCGGGTTCCGGATGTTCGGATCAGAACTTGTAGCCGTATTCCAGGCCGATGATGTGGTGGCTTTCGCGTTCGGAGGAGATGTAGTCTACCGTGGGGAAGTCGTCGAAAACCGGTTCGTCGCTGATCTTGTAGTCGAAGCGGTAGTAGAATTCGAGCGACGAACGTTTGTTGAAGGCGTATTTCGCACCCAGCGAACTGCGCACCTTTTCCAGATAGTTGCCTACCGTTTCGGGGGCGTTGAGCGTCTGCGTCAACTCGACGAAGACATAGGGTTTGAGTCCGGTACCTGCTACGGCGTACTCCGCCATGAGGCGGTGGCGCAGCTGTCTCTTATACACATCTCCGAGCCCACGAGACGGAGCTACATCTC
>URZB01000010.1 GCA_900552295.1 uncultured Collinsella sp. | reverse complement strand
GTGGTGGGCCGTCCCATCACCGGCGCCGACGATCCGGTTGCCGCCTTTGACGCTATTGTCGCCGAGCTGGTCGAAAACGTCGCCTAAAAGATTCCCCTAAGTCACCACTTTTGGGTCTCATTAGCACAAAATAGCCCCTGTGCCTGCGTAAACTTTCCCATCCTTTGTGTGGAATCGCAGGTCAGGGGCTTAACTTTGGGCGCAGTATATTGCACTTTTTGCGGGTATCGTCTAACCTATGGAGCCGCGATTGGGCATTTTGTACGTTCTACGTGCTAAAATGCCAATTATTGAATCAGATATAACCCAACTTTTTGGAGGTACGAATGGCACTCCCTCAGCTTACCGATGAGCAGCGCAAGCAGGCTCTTGAGAAGGCTGCTGCTGCACGTCACGCCCGCGCTGAGCTTCGCGAGCAGATCAAGAAGGGCGAGAAGTCCCTCGAGTCCGTGCTCAACTCCGATGACCCCATCGCTTCCCGCATGAAGGTTTCCACCCTCATCGAGTCTCTCCCTGGTTATGGCAAGGCCAAGGCCGCCAAGATCATGGAGGAGCTCGGTATCTCCGCTACCCGTCGCGTCCAGGGCCTCGGCGTCCGTCAGCGCGAGCAGCTCCTCGAGCAGCTGACCAAATAAGTGAGCGCTCAGGATTCCAAGCTCTTTGTGATTTCTGGACCGTCAGGCGCAGGCAAGGGTACGCTCGTCACTCGTGTGCGCGAGCGCCGCTCGAACCTGGGCCTGACGGTTTCGGCTACCACGCGAGCACCACGCAAAGGTGAGGTCGACGGCGTCAACTACTTTTTTCTGACGCGTGAGGAGTTCGACCGCCGCGTGGCAAACGGTGAGTTTGTTGAGTGGGCCGAGGTCCACGGTAACTGCTACGGCACGTTGGTGAGCGAGGTCCAGTCCAAGCTCGCCTCGGGCGCGTCTCTGATTCTGGAGATCGATGTCCAGGGTGCCCTGCAGGTGAAGGAGCGTTTCCCCGAGGCCGTGCTGATCTTTATCAAGCCGCCTTCGCTCGAGGTGCTTCGCGAGCGTCTAGTCGGTCGCGGTACCGAGACGCCCGAGACGATTGAGCTGCGTATGGCAAACGCCGCCGATGAGCTTGCCCTTGCTGACCGCTACGACGACGTCGTGGTGAATGACGATCTCGACCGCGCGACCGATGAGCTCGTTCGCGTTCTCGATATGCATGAAAGGATCTGAGGTCCGTGTCCGTTGTAAAGCCTTGCATTGACGATCTTCTGGAGAAGACCGATCACAACCGCTTCTTGCTCGCTTCGCTTGCCTCCAAGCGCGCCTGCGACATCAATAGCATGCTGCGTGGCCAGCACAACCGCGTGCTTGCCGTCCAGGATGTTGATGACATTACCATCGGGCTTTCCGGTGCCGATACCATCTCGATGGCTATGGACGAGATTGTCGATGGCGACATCTCTTACGACGAGGCCCGTTACGAGAAGGCGCTCGGCCACAAGGTTGCTGAAGCCTAAATGGCGGCTCGCGTCTGCCTGGTCCACTATCACGAGGTTGGACTGAAGGGTAAGAACCGCGCACATTTTGAGCATATCCTCATGGATAACATCAAGGCGGCCTTGGCCGCCTTTTCCGTGAATGCCGTGTCTCGAATTTCCGGTTATATCCTCGTGACCTTTAACGAGCATCAGGCCGATGAGGCGGCGCGTGTCATTCGCACCGTTCCCGGCGTTGCTCGTGTGTCTTTGGCGTATCACACTAACCGCGACCCGCAGGAGTACTGTGCCGCCGCCGTCAAGGCGCTGCGCGAGTTTGGTCCTTTCGATTCGTTTAAGGTGCACGCCAAGCGCTCCAATACCGACTATGAGCTCACCTCGATTGATATCAATCGTCAGGTGGGCGAGGTGTTGTGTGAGGCCTTCCCCGATAAAAAGGTTCAAATGCACGACCCCGATGCCATGGTGCACGTACTGGTGGTTCAGGGTAGCGTTTATGTGTACGCGCGCTCCGAGCGCGGCGTGGGCGGTCTGCCGGTGGGTTCTGCCGGCAAGGTCGTGACGCTGCTGTCGTCGGGTATCGATTCTCCGGTGGCGACTTGGATGCTCGCGCGTCGCGGTGCGGTGTGCGTGCCGGTACATTTCTCCGGTCGTCCGCAGACGCCCGATACGAGCGAGTATTTGGTACAGGACATCATCCGTGCGCTTGAGCCGGGTGTCCAGATCGGTCGCCTGTACGTGGTGCCGTTTGGCGACTGCCAGCGTGAGATTTCGGTCACCTGTCCCAGCAACCTGCGCGTGATCATGTATCGCCGCATTATGTATTCGGTTGCCGAGCGCATTGCACACATCGAGGGCGCCAAGGCCATCGTTACGGGTGAATCGCTTGGGCAGGTTGCCTCCCAAACGCTTGAGAACATCATGGCCGTCAACGAGGCCGTGAAGATCCCCGTGTTCCGTCCTCTCATCGGTTCGGACAAGCAGGAGATCATCGCGCGCGCCGAGGAGATCGGTACGTTCGATATCTCGACTGAGGCCGCTCCCGACTGCTGCACGCTGTTTATGCCGCGCCGTCCCGAGACGCACGCTAAACTCGATGCCGTGCATGAGGCTTGGGAGTTGTTCGATCACGAGGAGATGATCGAGCGCCTGCTCAAGCAGACCGAGTACATCGACTTCGAGAGCAACACGTATAAGGCCCCTAAGACCTTAAAACGCAACCATTCGGAGCTTGCTCCGCGTGAGATTTACCAAGATCACGAGTAAATTTGTGCATAGACCGACGATGCGCCTGCATCGTCGGTCTTTTGCTATCTGGGCATTTTGCGGCTAAGTGTTCATTTGCTGACGTGTGCCTGAATAAATGGACAGATTTGTGCAAGGTTTTGGTCGGCTTTTGGTTTGACCGCGAAAACCGGTTTTGGAGAATGGCTGTTGCAGGACTCTTTTCCTGACACGATGGTGTTGGGAGGTTTTGCTATGGCGCAGCGCGAACAACACGAACGGGTCAAACGGATGGACCGCTTGGCGGACAAGCTGCTCGGTCATAAGGCGGTGGTGATGGCGATACTGGTCGTCATTGCGATGGCGAGCGGCTTGGCGATGGCGAACCTTGGCGGCGGTGCCGGCAGTGTGTCGTTTGAGCGCACTGATGGTTCGGGTTCGTTAGTGGAGCCGGGATCCGGCGATGCTTCGAGCGGAAAGACATCCGAAGGCTCTTCGTCTAAGGCTTCTGCCGCGGCAGAGGTCTATGTCGATGTCGATGGCGCCGTTGTGTCGCCCGGTGTATATCGTCTCAAGGACGGCGCGCGGGTGGCTCAGGCGATTGATGCCGCCGGCGGGCTGGCGCCCGAGGCAGACGTTACGGGGCTCAATCGGGCATCTAAGGTCGTCGATGGACAGAAGATTCACGTTCCAACGGTAGGGGAGCAGCAGGCGTCCATTGCGGAAGCCGGTGTTGTTGGTGGGGCTTCCGCATCATCGGGTGTGAGTGGCGCAACAGGCCTAGTAAATATCAATACGGCAAGCGCGGCAGAGCTGCAGACGCTTTCGGGCATCGGCCCCTCCATGGCCCAGTCGATTATCGATGAGCGGACAAAGAACGGTGCTTTTGCCTCGGTTGACGATCTGATGCGTGTGTCGGGGATCGGTGAGAAGAAGCTCGCCAAAATCAAAGATTGTATCTGCGTATGAGTGCGACCGAGCGCGAACATGTGATGCCTCCGCGACCTCTGATGCCGTGGACGATGGCCCTTTGTGCCGGCATGTGCATGAGCTGCGCCTTGGTGCTCAACGTGACCGCTGATGCGCTGCTGAGGGAGCAGGCGCCGGCAGTCGGGCCGCTATGGGCCATTCCCGTTGCGGCGGCGGTATTCGTTTTGCTGGCTCAATCTTGTGCGCGGCTTGCCCCTTGGAAGCGGTGGCTGTATGCCGCGTCCGTCGGTCTCGTGGCGGGAGCGGTCGTCTCGGCGTGGTGGGCTGTGGGCACGCTAGGCGCCTCGAAGGCGCTCGACGGTCGAGCGGCAAGCAGCCTCGAGTTTGTCGTGCAGGGTGATCCATCCATAAACGACGACGTATATTCCTATACCTGCGAGGCACGCGCGGACGGTAAGAACTTGGCAACGGTTCGCCTATCGTGTGACCGCGAGCTCAAGGTCGGGGCGCACGTGCGTGTTATCGGTCGTGTTTCACGTTTTGAGAACGATGCATATGGACGATCGCGCGTGCTCCGAGGCGAGGTGCGCAAGGTTCAAGCCGTTCGGATTGTGCCGGTCGATGAGGGCTCTCCGGGCCCGCTGCTTCGGCTGCGAAATGGGCTGCTAACGTCCATCGCGCCTGCGACCGACCCGGCGCGTGCGCTCATAGCCGGTGTCGTCTGCGGTCGTTCGGCCGAGCTGCGCGCCCAGCCGGCGGGCGACTGGTTTTCGTTGACGGGAACGGCGCATCTTATTGCCGTCTCGGGCAGCCATTTGGCTATCGTGGGGTTTGTAATCGAGGGTGTATTGCAAAAGACTCGGTGCTCACGTGGTCTTCAGCGGGCGATATTGGCGATAACGCTTGTTGGCTACGCTGCCTTTACGGGCGCGTCTCCCTCGGCCGTGCGCGCGTGCTGCATGGTGTTCGCGACGCTTGTCGTAAACGGCGCGGGGCGTCGCCGGCACGGCGCATCGGCACTCTTCGTAACCATGTCCATCTTTGTGCTACTGCGGCCGACGGTGCTGTTCGAGATGGGCTTTCAGCTTCCATGTGCCAGCGTCTTAGCCATTCTGTGCTTTTGCCCCTATGCGACCTACGCTTTGGGTGAACTGGGTGTGCCATCGGGCGTTGCCAGTATGCTTTCCGTCACGCTGTGCTCGCAACTGGCGACACTTCCCATTACCATTCCTGCATTCGGTACGTTCTCGCTCATTGCTCCGTTGGCAAATGCGGTCATCGGTCCGGTGGTGAGCGTACTGCTTGCTTTGTCCATCGTGCTGGTTCCCTTTTCGCTCGTGGGACCGTTGCGGACTTGGGCGCTCGTTGTGCCCATGATTGCCGCCCGTTGCGCGCTGTTTTTCGAGCAGCTGTTTGCCGCCGTGCCGGGTGCATCCGTGAGCGTGCCGCCCGATAGCATGTGGATTTACCTAGTGCCGTGTTTGCTGGCGGTTCTGCTTGTCTGGTGGCCGCGTCCCCGTGCACGTCCTATGTCGGTGGGGCTTGCATGCCTGGTACTCTTGGCTGCGATTCCGTACGTCTTCTGGGATCGATTCGCTCCGCCTTCGGTGACGGTGCTCGATGTGGGCCAGGCCGATGCGATTCTTATTCGCCAGGGCGGCGCAGTGGCGCTCGTCGACTGCGGGCTCGACGAGCGCGTGGTGGCGGCGTTGGTTCGCAATAACGTGCACCATATCGATGCCGTCTTTGTGACGCATTGGGATGAGGATCACTGGGGTGGTCTGCCTGCCGTGCTTGAACAGTTTTCGGTCGGAACGATTGCCGTGGCGGCGGATGCGCTGGAGGATGCTCCTGCCGAGGTATTGAACCGACCTGGCGTGGAGTATCGGCAGGTGCGCCGTGGGGATACGGTCGATATCGGCTCATTTTGCGCCCGCGTGATGTGGCCATTCGAGGCCGTGGATGGCGAGGGAAATGAGGACTCGCTTGTCCTGTTGCTCTCTTATGATCAGGAAGGCAAGGGCCTGCGCATGCTACTCACCGGTGATGCCGAGCTCGACCAAGAACGGGAATTCGTGCAGGAGGTGGGGGATATCGATGTCCTTAAACTTGGGCATCACGGCTCTAAGGTTTCAGTCGATGGTCAGTTGCTGGACGTCCTGAAGCCCGAGCTTTCCCTCGCGAGCGCGGGCGAGGGGAATCGATACGGCCATCCGTCCGATGCCTGCATCGATGCCGTTAAGGAAGCGGGCGGCGTTTTCGCGTGCACTATCGAACACGGTGATATCACCATCAGCCCGACCGCAAAGGGCTTTGCGATGCGATGCCAGCGACCGTGACGACGTCGATGGCGTGTGGTGGGCCCCTGGGCTAGAATGGCACGGAACGAATACGAAGGCCTGCGGGAGGGGAGCGTAATGTCCGAAACCGGTCTGCTGCCGGCATATCTGATCGTCGGTACCGACGGCGTCAAGCGCGATCACGCCGTCTCGCGTATGAAGGCGCGTCTGGAAAAGTCGGGAATGGTCGAGTTCAACCTCGACGAGCGCGACATGACCAAGGACCCCGATATCGAGTCCATTATCGGATCGCTTAACACCTTTCCGATGGGCAGCGAGTTTCGCCTGGTAATCCTTGATGGCTGCTCAAAGCTCGCTAAGGCGGTCTCGGAGCCGTTTGTCGACTATCTGGCGAGTCCCAGCCCCACGACGGTCTGCCTCATCATCGCCGACTCGCTTGCCAAGAACACGCGCCTGTATAAGGCGATCGCCAAAATCGACAAGAAGGCCGTGATCGATTGCTCCGGCACCAAGCGCTGGGAGTTACCGCGCCGCGTGCAACAGATGGCGACGCAGCACGGCAAGTCGATCTCGACGGCGGCCGCCGAGGAGCTCGTCTCGCGTTCGGGTGAAAACACTCGCATGCTCGATAACGACTTGGCTAAGCTTGCCCAGATGGTCGAGGCGCCCCAGATTGAGCTTGCCGACGTTGAGCGCTGGATTGTACGTACGGCCGAGGTTCAACCCTGGGACTTTCTCAATGCGGTCTCGGCCCGTGACATGCGCCGTTCGCTCGAGCTCTTCAATCTAATGCCCGCCAAGAGCTACGTGTGGACGTACACATTGCTGTGCGGCCGCATTCGCGAGCTTATCGTTGCCAAGGCGCTCGATGCGCGCGGACAGGGTCGTGAGCTGGCCGCAACGCTCAAACTCCAGTCCTGGCAGGTCAAGAATCACCTGACCTGGGCACGTCGCTTTTCGATGGCAGAGCTCGTCGCAGCGCTCGAGGGTGCCGTTGATGTGGAGCTCGCGCTCAAGGGTTCGGCCGATTCTCAGACCGCGCTTTTGCTCTGGATTACGAACATCTTGAGAAAATCGTGATGATACCTGCCTATTTGACAAATTCGTTCTATCCCTTTGAGGGGGAGCGTGCTATAGTAGGCGCTTGCATGACCTCACCGTGTCTCAGAGGTGTCATACATTTTTTGCAAGGAACTCGAAAGGAACTCCAGAAGTGGCAAACATCAAGTCTCAGAAGAAGCGTATCCGCACCAATGAGGCAGCTCGCATGCGTAACAAGGCTGTCAAGTCCGATCTCAAGACGCTGACCAAGCACGTCCAGTCCGCCGTCGCCGAGGGCGACGCCGAGAAGGCCCAGGCTGCCCTCAAGACCGTCACCAAGCGTCTCGACATGGCTGCCGCCAAGCATGTTATCCACAAGAACCAGGCTTCCAACCGCAAGTCCGGTCTTGCCAAGCTCGTGAACAGCATCAACGCTTAAGTTGTAAATTTCACACCACACAGATTACGCGCATAAATGGAGCCTGTTTTATGGAACAGGCTCCATTTTTTGTACCGCTCGGGTAAGATAGTCCGCATGAATACTTCAATTGACATTTCCCACATCCGCAACTTCTCGATTGTTGCGCACATCGACCATGGCAAGTCCACGATCAGTGACCGCATTCTCGAGCTCACCCATACCGTCGACGAGCGCGACATGGAGTCGCAGCTGCTCGACACCATGGATATCGAGCGCGAGCGCGGCATCACGATCAAGTCCAATGCCGTTCGCGTGTCCTATGACGCCGACGATGGCGAGACGTATCAGTTCAATCTGATCGATACGCCGGGCCACGTGGACTTTACCTATGAGGTCTCGCGCTCGCTGGCAGCCTGTGAGGGCGCGGTGCTCGTTGTCGACGCCACACAGGGCGTCGAGGCACAGACCGTCTCCAACGCGACGCTTGCCATGAACGCCAATCTGGACATTGTGCCGGCCATCAACAAGATCGACCTGCCCTCGGCTCATCCCGACGAGGTTAAGACCGAGATCGAGGATGACCTGGCGATCCCTGCCGATGATGCCGTGTGTGTCTCGGGCAAGACCGGCGAGGGCATCCACGATCTGCTGGAGTCCATTGTCTTTCTGATCTCTCCGCCCAAGGGCGATGCGAATGCGCCGCTCAAGGCACTCATTCTGGATTCATACTTCGACGAGTATCGTGGCGTCGTCGCCACGGTGCGCATCTTTGACGGCTCCATCAAAAAGGGCGATACCTTGCGCATGATGCAGGCAAAGGGCGACTTTTTGGTCGATGGCGTGGGCGTCAAGCGTCCCGCCGAGACGCCGGTCGACGCGCTGACGGTCGGCGAGGTCGGATACGTGGTCACGGGCCTGAAGGACCCCGAGGCCGTTCGCGTGGGCGACACCCTTACCTGGGCGTCGAACCCCTGCCCCGAGCCGCTTCCCGGTTACCGCGAGGCTAAGCCCATGGTCTATACGGGCCTGTTCCCGATCGATAACAAGGACTACGAGAGCCTGCGTGACGCGCTCGATAAGCTGCATGTCAACGACCCGTCGTTGGTGTGGGAGCCCGAGACCTCGGTGGCGCTCGGCTTTGGCTTCCGCGTGGGCTTCTTGGGCCTGCTGCATATGGAGGTCGTCAAGGAGCGCCTGGAGCGTGAGTTCAATCTTGACCTCATTGCCACGAGCCCCTCGGTGGACTATCACGTCTACAAGACCGACGGCGAAATGATCGATGTCCGCAGCCCGCAGGACCTTCCCGAGGCCACGCGCATTGAGCGTATCGAGGAACCCTACCTCAAGGCAAAGATCATCTGCCCGCCTGAGTACACGGGTGCCGTTATGCAGCTCGCCATCGAGCACCGCGGCGTAACGACCGACATGATTCACCTCACGAGCAAATCGGTCGAGATGCGCTTCGATATGCCGCTCGCCGAGCTCATCTTGGACTTCTTTGACCAGCTCAAGAGTCGTACCAAGGGCTATGCCTCGCTCGACTACGAGTTCAACGAGTACCGTCCCTCCGAGCTCGTGAAGCTCGATATCTTGCTTTCGGGCGACGAGGTGGACGCGCTGTCGTTTATCGTCCATAAGGACAAGGCCTATGGCCTGGCCCGTGGTCTGTGCGACAAACTTAAGGAGATCATCCCGCGTCAGCTGTTCGAGGTTCCCATCCAGGGTGCTATCGGCAACAAGATCATCGCCCGTTCTACCGTCAAAGCGCGTCGCAAGGACGTTCTTGCTAAGTGCTACGGCGGCGATATCTCGCGTAAGCGCAAGCTGCTCGAGAAGCAGAAAGAGGGCAAGAAGCGCATGAAGGCCATCGGCTCGGTCGAGGTCCCGCAGGAGGCCTTTATGGCGATCCTCAAGGTGGACGAGTAGGTCTATGGCGCTTTCCGAATACAGCAAGCGGCTGCTGGGCGCCTATGCCGAGCAGCCGTTCCTTATGGCTCCCATGGCGGGCGTAACCGATCCCGCTTATCGCATCATGTGCCGCCGCCGCGGTGCCAATCTCGCCTATAGCGAGATGGTGAGCGTGGCGGGCCTTGCCTATGCCAGCAACAAGACCTGGCGCCTGGTGCTACCGGCCGACGAGGAGCAGCAGATTTGCGTGCAGCTCTTTGGCTCCAAACCCGAGCAGTTTGCGAGTGCCGTCGCCGCCGTCGAGGAGCGTGTGGGCGATCGCCTGTCATTGATTGATATCAACATGGCCTGTCCGGCTCGCAAGGTCGTTACTAAGGGCGAAGGCTCGGCGCTTATGCGCACGCCCGACCTGGCCGAGAAGATTGTCGAGGCAGCGGTGGGCGCGGCGCATGTTCCCGTGACCGTGAAGATCCGCAAGGGTTTTTATGCCGAGGACCGCAACGCCGCAACGTTTGCCCAGATGCTTGAAGGGGCGGGCGCCTCTGCAGTTGCCGTGCACGGTCGTTGTGCCACGCAGCTCTACACCGGCCAGGCCGATTGGTCGGTTGTCGATGAGGTTGCCGACGCCGTCGAGATTCCCGTGATTGGTTCGGGTGATGTGTTCTCGGCCGAGGACGCTGCTGAGCATCTGCAAGGCTCGGGTGCCAGCGCGGTGTTTATCGCGCGCGGCATCTACGGAAACCCCTGGGTTTTTGGTGATGCTCGCGCCCTTGCGCTCGATGGCATACCGGTGCCGGCACGCAGCTCCGTCGAGCGCCTGGACGCCCTGCGTGAGCACCTAACGCTGACGCATGAGCTCCTGCCGCTCATGTCGCGTGCCCGCACGTACGCAAGCTGGTACTTAAAAGGCATGCCTCATGCCGCCGCTTGGCGTGCCCATGTGGTGCGCTGTTCCACTTACGAGGAGTTTATGGCGCTGGTCGATGAGATCGAGCGCGATGTGGTGGCCTGCGAGGCTGCCCTTGCCGCCGGCGAATCGGTGCCTCCACATCCGCTGGAGGCTTAAGGGTGGCCGTTACCGCGCTGTACGTGCACGTGCCGTTTTGCGCCCAAAAGTGCCGGTACTGCGACTTTGACTCGCGCAGTTTTGCTCCGTGCGACCTGAGCGCTGCGCTCGATGTCTATTTTGAGCGGTTGTTCGCGCGCCTCGATGCTTTTGGCAAGGCTAGGGCCCTTGAACAGATCCGCACCGTCTATGTTGGCGGTGGTACGCCGTCGCTGGCGGGGGAGCGCCTGGTGGAGCTGGCGCGGCGTATTCGTGCGTGGTGCGCCCCCGTTGAGTTTACCTGCGAGGCCAATCCCGAGTCGCTGACCGCCGAGCTTGCCGCTGCGCTTGCCAAGGTTGGTGTCACACGCGTCTCTCTGGGCGTGCAAACGCTCGATAACATCGAACTTACCGCTATCGGCCGTATTCACGATGCCGATCGGGCGCTCGCCGCCATCGCGACAGTCAAGAACGCTGGGCTTGACGTGTCGTGCGACCTTATGTGCGGACTTCCCGGGCAGACCGCAGCGAGTTGGAGGCGCACGCTCGATGGCGTGCTGGCGGCGGCTCCGCATCATGTGTCGGTCTACCCGCTCACGCTTGAGGAGGGGACGCCCCTTTATCGCATGGCGTGCCGCGACGAGTCGGTAGAGCCCGACGAGGATTTTCAAGCTTCGTGCATGGATGTGGCGCGTGAGCGTCTGGGTGCGGCCGGCTATCACCCGTATGAGGTGGCAAGCTATGCGCTCGACGGACATGAGTGCGCCCATAACATTGCCTACTGGACCGGCCAGGGCTATTTGGGCCTGGGTCGCTCTGCCGCGGGCATGCTCGATGCCGAGGATTTCGATCGTCTTGCAGGTTTGTTCCCCGGCGTGTCTTCTCGAGGCGATTCGTACCGCGTGCGTCTGGTGCAACGTGACGATGACGCGACGGCGTTCGAGGCCGAATATCTGTCGCAGCGTGAGGCTGCGGCTGAAGACCTGATGCTCGCTTGTCGCATGACGCGCGGTGTCGCGTCCGACCTGTTGGTTCGCGCGGCTCGTGTCATCCCGGCCGATGAGCTGGCAGCTGCCTGCGATCGCGCACTCGAATTGGGTCTTGCCACTTGGGTGCCTGAGACGCTCGGGGTCCATGAGGGACCCTTCACTTCGGCAGATGTCGTCGCGGGTCATGTTCGAGCTCGTCTGGCGCCGACCCACCTGGGCTGGCTCGATGGAAATGTTCTGTTCGAGCTGTTTTGGGATCTAGCTTAGGTCGCTCGGGTAGAATTACCGGAATATATACGCTGCTGTGAGCAGGAGGTTGCCGCGCATGGCGACGATGAACGAAAAAGATTACTACGAGATTCTGGGTGTCTCCAAGGACGCCACCTCGCGTGATATTCAAAAGGCCTTCCAGCAAAAGGCCCGCAAGCTCCATCCGGACGTCAACAAAGAGCCGGATGCCGAGGAAAAGTTTAAAGAGGTTTCCGAGGCCTACGCCGTGCTTTCGGACGAGCAGAAGCGTTCGCGCTACGACGCCATGCGTTCGGGCAATCCCTTTGCCGGTGCTCCTACGGCTTCGCCCTATGGTGGCGGCTACGCCGGCAGCACGGGTTATGGCAATCCTTTTGAGGGCGGCTTTCCTTTTGGCGGTGCCTGGAGCCAGCAGCGTCGTGGGCAGGCTGCCTATAATCCCGAGAACGGTGCCAACGTGGTCGTCGATATCAAACTCGACGCCAAGGAGGCCAAGGGCGGTGCCCACAAGACCGTCCGCTATACGCGCTTCGATACCTGTGGTCACTGCGGTGGTTCGGGCTCTGTTTCGTCCGAGCATGCACATACCTGTCCGAGCTGCGGCGGTCGCGGTCACATCGATGTCGACCTGTCCTTTCTGTTTGGTGCCGGCACGTTCCAGTCGGTCTGCCCTGAGTGCGGTGGCTCCGGTAAGGTCGTCGCCGACCCCTGTCCCGATTGCGGCGGCAGCGGGCGGACCCGTGTGACCTCCGAGCAGACGATTGAGTTTCCCGCCGGCACGCACGATGGCGACGAGGTCCGTATTGGCGGCATGGGCCACGCCGGCACCAACGGCGCCTCTGGCGGTGATCTGGTCGGTCGCGCCCATGTTGAGGCCGAGCGCCTGGAAGGCAAGGCCCGTACCGGTTTTTACCTGATGGGCATCGTGGCGCCGTTTTTGGTGCTATCGGCCATCTCGGGCGTGTTCTCGGCCTTTGCCGTGATGTGCTTTATTCCGTTTGCCATGGGCCTGTTCATGGTGCTCTCGGACGGCGTGCTGCACCGCAGCCTGCTGTGGTGGAAGCGCGGCGCGATGCAGTTTGCCAACGGTTTTGCCAACGGATTTATGTTTGCGCTCGTGTCGGTTTGGTTTGCGAGCTGCTCGCAACGTGCCATGCTTTCACCCTACGCAATGCAATAACATCAAACCCTCTGTTTGCGGCCGGCCCAGCTTGGGTATAGGACGCACTGTGACAATAATGAAAGTCGGAAGGATTCGGTCGTGTCGGAAAATAGGGATTACTACGAGGTGCTTGGCGTCGACAAGGATGCCGACGCGCGGACGATTAAGCGCGCGTTTCTAAAGAAGGCCCGTACCGTACACCCGGACGTTTCGGACGACCCCGAGGCCGAGGCCAAGTTCAAAGAGCTCAACGAGGCCTATTCCGTTCTTTCCGATGAGCAGAAGCGTGCTAACTACGACCGTTACGGCACTGCCGACGGCCCTGGTGGTTCGGGCTACGTCGACATTAACGATATCTTTGGCGGCATGGGCATGGACGACCTCTTCTCGTCGTTCTTTGGCGGCGGTGCCGGCGGTGGCGCCCGAAATCGCCGTGAGCGTCGTCGCGGCCGCGACATGGCCATCTCCCTTTCGGTGACGCTCGAGGAGGCGGCACTCGGGTGCAAAAAGACGATCAGCTATGACCGCCTTGCTCCCTGTGAGGATTGCAATGGCACCGGTAGGGCCGAGGGCGCGCAGGAAAAGCAGTGCAGCCGCTGCCACGGCACGGGCTATGTCACGACGGTCCAGCGTTCGTTCCTGGGCCAGGTTCAGTCCTCTTCGCCTTGTCCCGACTGCCACGGCGAGGGCACGGTCATCGATCATCCCTGCGAGACCTGCGACGGTCAGGGCCGCACGCCTTCGCATGAAAAGATCGACATCGATATCCCCGCCGGCGTTTCGACCGGTCGCCAGCTGCGCGTGAGCGGCTTTGGCGAGGCTGGCCTTCGCGGCGAGCCCTCGGGCGACCTGATCGTCAACGTGCGCGTCGCCGACCACGAGCGTTTTAAGCGCAACGGTGACGACCTGTACCTCGTGAGCGATATTTCGATTGCGCAGGCAGCGCTCGGCTGCGAGATCGAGGTCGAGGGCATTATGCCCGATGAGGTCGTCAAGGTGACGGTCCCTGCTGGTACACAGTACGGCGACACCGTGAGCGTCAATAATTACGGCATGCCGCGCATTGGCGGTGGCGGTTCGCGTGGTCGCCTGATCGTGCAACTGCGCGTGGTCGTTCCCACCAATCTTTCCAATAAGCAACACGAGCTGCTCCGTGCTTTTGCCGATGAGATGGGCGATGACGTCGCTTCCGGTAAGAAGTCGGTGACCGACCGTATCAAGAGTGCCCTCGACGATATCCTCGATTAAGGAGCCCGCGTGCTCGCACCCCATATTTCCGTCGTCAACCTCGGCTGCCGCGTCAACCGGGTTGAGTCTGACCGTATCACTGCCGATCTTATGCGCCTGGGCTTTGCTATTGTGGATCCCCAGGATGCCGATCTGATCGTCATTAACACCTGTGCCGTTACGGGCGAGGCCGAGGCCAAGACCCGTAAGGCCGTCCGTCATGCGCTGGCCCATCCTAACGACCCTTACGTGGTCGTAACCGGCTGCGTAGTCAACCTGCATCCCGAGGAGTTGCTGGAGCTCTCCGATCGCGTGATCGCCGAGCCGTCCAAGATTGACGTCGCCGAGCGCGTCTGCGAGGTGCTGGGTGTCGAATCCGATAGCGTTCCCGCCCGCAGCGATGGCGAGGTGGTCGATGCGCTCGGTCGCTCTCGCCTGGGCGTGAAGATTCAGGACGGCTGCAACCATCGCTGCACCTATTGCATTGTGTGGAAGGCACGCGGCCCCGAGCGCTCCGTGCCCGTCGAGTCCGTGCTCGAGCAAGTTCGCGAGGCCCAGGAGGCCGGCGTGCCCGAGGTGGTGCTGACCGGTGTGAACCTGGGTGCCTACGATGGCAAGAGCGCGACCGACGAGCACGTCGAAATCGATGAGCTGCTCGAGGCCATCATGGAGCGCACGTCTATTCCGCATGTGCGCATTTCCTCGGTCGAGCCCATGGATATCTCTGAGCGCCTGCTTAAGGTTATGGCGCGCTATCCGCAGCGTATCGCCCCGTTTTTGCACCTGCCCGTGCAGTCCGGCTGCACGGCGACCCTACATCGCATGGGCCGTCCCTATAGTGCGGAGGCCTTTGAGGACACGGTGCGTATGATTCGCGCCAATCTGCCGCAGGCGTCACTTTCTTGCGACGTTATTGTCGGCTTCCCTGGTGAGACGGACGAGGAGTTCGAGGAGTCGCTGGCGCTGTGCCGCCGTGTGGGTTTCTCGCGTATGCACGTGTTCCGCT
>URZB01000009.1 GCA_900552295.1 uncultured Collinsella sp. | reverse complement strand
CTCCTCTTCCGTGGGGTCCGGGTTTACATCCAGAAGCCCCTTCCCCGCCATGACCATGCCGGGGATGCAAAAGCCGCACTGCACGGCGCCCACGGCGCCAAAGGCGTACACAAAGGCCTCGCGCACGTCCTGGGGCAGGCCCTCGACGGTCACGATGTTGCGGCCGGCGGCAAGCGCGGTGGTCAGTACGCACGCCTTGACGGCCGCACCGTCCACGTGGATGGTGCAGGTACCGCACGCGCCCTCGGAGCAGCCGTCCTTGGCGGAGTGAATGTGCAGGTCGTCGCGTAGGTAGCGCAGCAACGGCTTGTTCTGCGTCGTCGTGCGCTCCACGCCGTTAACGGTAAAAGTGAATTCCTGTGCCATGGTGATTCCCTTCTACACGCCGGCGGCGATGCCGGTGCGGTCGTGGATGGCGCCATGCGGGCAGACGACGGCGCACATGCCGCACGACAGGCAGTCCGCGCCGTCGATATGGGCGCAGTTGTCCTCGATGCGGATAGCGCCGGCAGGGCACTTTTTAGCGCACATGCCGCAACCGATGCAGCTCGTGTCGCAGATCTTGCGAGCAATGGCGCCCTTATCGGTGTTGTTGCAGCGCACTAGGATGTTCTGGTAGCCGGGAACGAAGGCAATCACGCGCTGCGGGCACGCCATGCCGCACAGGCCACAGCCCGTGCACTTTGAGCGGTCCACGCGGGCGATGCCATCGACCAGCGCAATGGCGCCGTGGGGGCAGGCCGTGACGCAGGCGCCACAGCCAATGCAGCCTTCGCTGCAGTGGGCGTCGCCGCCTGCGGAGGCGCAACCGCTTCCGCAGGCAACGTAGGCCACGTTATGTTGAATGGATTTGGCCATAAGAGACTCGCCTATTTCTTAAGAAGGTACGAATAGTTGTCGCGCACAGCCCTGATGGTCAGGCGGACGGCCTCGGGAAGACCGGTGTTGACGGCATCGACCGAGACGGTGCGGACCGTGCCGGCGACGCGAACCTTAAAGTGGTCCTCGTCCACGGCCAGGAAGCCCTCGTTCTCGGAGTTCTCCATGTCCTCCTCGCTCCAGAACAGGGTGAGCTTGTCCTTGTAGGGACGACCCTCCTGGTAGGGGCAGAACACGGCGCAGTTGCCGCACTCGTTGCACATGCCGTCGACATGGACGACCTGATGCTTGGCCAGGCCCGGCACTTTAATTGCCACGTTGGCGCGGTTGGGGCACACGTCGCAGCAGACCTCGCACACCGAGCCGCAGCCCAGGCAGCGAGTCTTGGTGCAGTTGCGCTTGTCGCGGCACAGCGACCCCTTGCGCTCGTAGCAGGTGTCCTCGCGGCCGGCCTGAGCATTCTGGTCGGCGTACTTGTTAAAGTCGACACCGGCAATGGCACGGGCGACCTCGGCGGCATCGGCGATAGCCTCGACCACGGTGGCCGGACCGCGACGGCAGTCACCTGCAGCCCAGACGCCCTCGACGCCGGTGGAGGTGGCGGCGAGGCGGCCGCGACGGTCGTGCTCGACGCCCGCGGCGTCGTACAGGCTGGCATCGATGCCCTCGCCCACGGCGCAGATCACCGTGGTGGCGGAAAGCTCGACGGTCTCGCCCGTGGCAACAGGGCTGCGACGGCCGCTTGCATCCGGCTCGCCGAGCTCCATGACGTCGCAGGTCAGCACAGCGCCGTTGAGTGCCTTGGGCGCCAGCAGCTCGCAGAACTCAACGCCGTCGGCAAGAGCAAGATCGAGCTCTTCCTCGTCGGCGGGCATCTGCTTCTTGGGGCGACGATACACCAGGCGCACGTTCTTCACGCCAGCCAGGCGCTTGGCCACGCGAGCCGCGTCCATGGCGGTGTTGCCGGCGCCAATGACCACGACGTCCTCGCCCAGCTCGAGCTTCTCGCCCTTCTTGGCGGCCTCGAGGAACTCAAGCACGTCGAGCTCGGCGCCCTCGCGCAAACCTGCAGAGCCGGGCATCCAGGCACCGGTAGCCACGACCACGTCAGTAAAGCCCTGGGCCTTGAGCTCGTCGATGGACTCCACGCGGGCGTTGAGCTGCACCTTGGCGCCAAAGGCCAGGCAGAGCTCGGCATCGTGGGAGATATCGTCGCTGGCGATACGGAACTCGGGGATCACGTGACGGACCACGCCGCCGAGCGAGTCGCGGGCCTCGAAGATGGTGACGGGCACGCCGGCGCGCGTCAGGAAGAATGCCGTCGCCAGGCCGGCCGGGCCGCCGCCGATAACGGCAACGTTGCGCTCGCCGTCGTTGGCGATGGCCTGGGCGCGCAGCTTGGGCAGCACGGCGGTCATGGCCTCGCGGGCGGCCTTGAGCTTGCTGGCGCGAATCTGGGCGCCCTCGGGCTCGTAAAATGCACGCTCGCAGGCACGGCCGCAGGGATGCGGGCAGATGGTGCCGGTAATGAACGGCAGGGCGTTGCGCTCGATGATAATGTTGAGCGCGTCCTCGTAGCGGCCCTCGTCAACAGCCGCCAGGTAGGCAGGAATGTCCTGCTGGATGGGGCAGCTCGTGCGGCACGGCGTGGTAAAGCAGTCGGAAAGCGGACTCTT
This sequence comes from uncultured Collinsella sp., assembly GCA_900552295.1. Taxonomy (GTDB): domain Bacteria; phylum Actinomycetota; class Coriobacteriia; order Coriobacteriales; family Coriobacteriaceae; genus Collinsella. The sequence goes on along the minus strand of URZB01000009.1, from coordinate 13,052 downwards.
GCCGGCAACCTTGCGGTCGGGCAGCGGACGCAGCGGCTTCTTGTAGAGCGGGTTGGTGAGCGAGTCGGCCTGGATCGCAGTCACGGCCTCGAGAGAGACGCCCGCGAACGGCTTGCCATCCAGGTCGGTAAACTCGCCGGCCATCTGGCTAAAGCGCTCGTAGCCACCGGGCTTGAGCACGTCGGTCGCCAGGGTAACGGGCCAAATGCCGGCATCGTACAGGGCGCGGATGTTGTAGACCGTAGCACCGCCGGAGTAGCTGATGCGCAGCTTGCCATCGAACTGCTCGGTAATGCGACGGGCGGCCTCGATGGTCAGCGAGAACAGCGAACGGCCGGACATGTACATCTCGGTGGAAGGCAGCTCGTTTCTCGTCACGTCGACGGGGAAGGTGTTGGTCAGCTTGACGCCAAACTCCAGGCCGCGCTCGGCGCACAGGGCAATCAGGCGCTCGAACATGGGCACGGCATCGGCCCACTGCAGGTCCTCGCGGAAGTGCGTATCGTCGAAGACGATGTAGTCAAAGCCCAGCTCGTTGAGGCGCTGACGTGCAAACTCATAGCCCAGCAGCGTGGGGTTGCACTTGATGTAGGTATTGAGGCCCTTCTCGGTGATCAGATAGGTCGCGATGCGCTCGATCTCGGCCGGCGGGCAGCCGTGCAGGGTGGACTCCGTGATGGAGTTGGACACGCGCGCCGGGATGGATTCGACAAATGCGGCGTCGACATGCTCAAACTTGTCCAGGTTAGCGAGCGCCCACGTACGGCACTCGTTCCAAACCTCGGAGCCGCTGGCGTCTTTCATGCCCTCGATGTAGGCGTCGACCTTGGGGCTCTTGATGCCTTCCAGGTCATAACCCACGGACATGTTGAAGACAAAGCCGTCCGGGCTGCCCAGACCGTACTCGCGGGCAATCAGGTGGCAGGCGAACCATGCCTTCACGTACTCGGCAAAGGCCTGCGGAACCTCGAGCTCGGTCGACCACTCGCAGTTGTAGCACTCGTCCTGCGCCACAATGCAGGGTTTGTTCACACACTTGGAGAGCTCCTCGCCATCCATAACCTGAACGGTCTTGAGCTCAAAGAAGCGGGAGCCGGCCACGTAGGATGCCACGATGTTCTGGGCCAGCTGCGTATTGGGACCGGCGGCCGGGCCAAACGGAGTCTCGATGCGCTCGTCAAAAATGGGAAGCGCGCCCTCCTGGTTGGTCGCGACCATCTTGCGCACGCCAAAGACGGCGCCCTGGGTCTTGTGCTCCTCGATGATCCAGTTCATCAGCTGCGAAAACGGGATCGGCCTCATGATGTCGCTCATAGTGAGCTCCTCTCTGTAACGCCCGGCGAGACCGCGCGGCGGGCGCAAATACGGTGTAGCGCTAGCACAGCGCCGGCGACCCCGCGGAGGTCGCCTATACGCGCGCCGGATGCGGCGAAACATCCGACGCGCGTGAATCTACTTGTGAATTAGTAGGTGCGATCGTTGAGCGTGCTCCAGAGCTTCTTGGACTCAGCCATGGTCCACGCGTTGATCTTGTCCTCATCAATGCCAACGAACTCGCGATCCTTGTACAGGACGCGGCCGTTGATGATGGTGGTGCGGCAGTTTTTACCCATCATGCCAAAGAGCATGTGGCCGTCGATGTTCTCCTCGCTCAGCGGCGTAAAGGGCTTGTAGTCCATGACGATGACGTCGGCGGCAGCGCCGGCCTCGAGCACGCCGAGCTTGCGATCGAAGTACTTGCTCGCCATCTTGGCGTTGTTCTCGAACAGCATGGTCATGGCCTCGCACCAGCCCACGTTGGGCATGGCGGCGTTGTGGCGCTGAATGATCAGGAAGACCTTAAGGCTCTCGAGCATATCGTGGGTGTAGGCATCGGTGCCCATGCACACGGGAATACCGCGGCGGAAGAACTCGAGCACGGGGGCGCAGCCCACGGCGTTGCCCATATTGGATTCGGGGTTGTTGACGAGCCAGGTGCCGGACTCCTTGACGATATCCATCTCGGCAGGCGTCACGTGGATGCAGTGGCCCAGCATGGTGTCGGGACCCAGCAGGTTGTGCTGCAGCAGGCGCTCGACGGGGCTGATGCCGCCGCGGTTGAGGCGGGAATCCCACACGTCGTTCATGCCCTCGCACACATGGATGTGGAAGCCGGTCAGGCCGTTGTTGGCCTCGGCCATCTTATCCATGGTCTCGTCCGAAAGCGTAAAGGTGGCATGTCCGCCAAACATGGCGGCGATCATATGGTTGTCGTTATCGCGACGCTCCTTGGCGGCCCACTGGGCAAATTCGGCGTTCTCGGCAATGGCCTGGTTGCATTTTTCCTGGCCGCGGCGATCGGAGACCTCGTAGCACAGGCACGAACGCATGCCCAGCTCCTGAGCTGCATCCTTAATGGTAAAGAGGCTTCCCGGGATCTCGCAGAAGCTCGCGTGGTGGTCGAAGATCGTGGTGACACCATCGCGAATGGAGTCCAGAATCGTGGCATAGGCGCTTGCCTTGGTGCCGTCGAGCGTCAGATTGTCGTCGATCTTCCACCACTGCTGCTCAAGATTCTCCAGGAAGTTGGTGGGGTTGCAGCCCTTAATGGCAAGGCCGCGGGCCAGACCCGAGTAGATGTGGGTGTGGCAGTTGATGAGTCCGGGCATGATGAGGTTGCCCTGGGCATCGACGTACTCGGCATCCGGGTACTTGGCCTTGAGCTCGCACTCGGGACCTACTTCGACGATCGTATCTCCGTCAATGGCGACCGCACCGTTTGGAATGAACGGGGCCTGAGCATTGCGGGTAAAGACGGAACCGTTAGCGACCAGAAGCATAAATGCTCCCTTCAACATCAGGGGCGGGGTTTGACACCTCTGACATGGCGGAGTGCGAAGCGCCGGCCTACACCGGAAACGGGCCCTCTCCCGTCAACGCTTCACCAAAGGGACAAACCCTTTGAAGTGCGGCTTGGCGCCGCATGACGTCGGCGGACGAGGCGATGCGCCCGCCGACGAATAGCACCGAATTGGTTACTTCTTGCTCTCGGGCAAGACCAGATCCACGGCAGCGTCCTTGGCAGCATCGATGTGCTGAGCCACGACCGGCGTCTGCGGAAGAATCAGGTTAAGGACAATGGCCATGATGGCGGTGGGGGTTACGGCATTGGAGCCGATGACGGTGGGCACCCAGGTGGGCATACCCTCGCCGGCAAGGCAACCGCTGGCCATCCAGATACCCAGGCCAAAGACGACGGAGGTACCGACGATGGTGGTAGTGCGCTGCGTGAGGCCCTCGCGGGTGAACATGCGCACGCCGTTCATGGTGATGGTGCCAAAGACGCCGACGGTCGCGCCGCCGATGACGGGCTGCGGGATAGCGGAAAGGACGGCAGAGAGCTGCGGGAACAGGCCGGCGATGGCAAAGACGGCCGCGATGATCACAAAGACCCACTTGTTGACGACCTTGTTGGAGCAGATGATGCCCACGTTCTGGCCAAGGGCGCTGGTGGGAAGACCGCCCAGCAGGCCGCCGACCATAGAGGTGAGGCCCTGGGACACGATAGCGCCGGAGAGCTCGCGCTCGGTGGGCATACGGTCGATGGAGCCCAGGCAGGCGGCAGAGACGTCGCCGATAACCTGGATGGCAACCATGGGGAACACGACGGCGAGGGTAATGCAGACCTCGGGATCAAACTCGAGCGCATAGGGCATGAGCTTGGGAAGGGCGAAGACCTGGGCGGTGGCGACGCTGGAGAAGTCGATCATGCCAAAGGGAATGGAGACGATCATACCAACGATCATGCCAAAGAACACGGATCCCAGCTTGAGCGTGCCCTTGCCAAAGTTGGCGAGCACAAAGACCACGGCGAAGGTGATAAGAGCGACGCACCACGCCTGCGGGGTGCCCCACAGCGGCGTACCCATACCGCCGGCCATGTACTTGACGGCCGTGGGATAGAGAGAGACGCCAATGGAGAAGATGACCGTACCGGTCACGACGGGCGGGAACAGCCACTTGATCTTGCTGTAGGCCAGACCAAAGAGGACCGCGACGGCACCGCCGACAATCTCGCCGCCCAGCAGCGCGCCAAAGCTAAAACCCGAGGCACCCATGGCCTGCAGGGCCGGCAGGAACGCGAACGAAACGCCCATGACGATGGGCAGGCCGCCGCCGATACGACGGAAGGGAGCGAAGGCCTGAAGGGCCGTATCGATCGCCGAAAGAATGAGCGCGACCTGGATGATGTCGGTGCTCTGCTGGCTATTAAAGCCGTAGACGCCGGCCATGATGACCGCCGGGGTAATGATGCCGGCAAACGATGCCAGTACGTGCTGAAGGGCACACGGGATCATTTCCTTAACGGGAGGCATGCCTTCGCGAGTGAACAGGGCTTCAGTGCCGTTCGTAACCGTCTCCTGGGTCATTTGACCACCAATCCTCGAAGTAGTTGTTTTCGCATCTAACGCTCTATTGTGACGCAGTGCGGGGTTGAGGTTGTGCCTTCATTGCATATCGTATTAAAGATGATTCTCATTCTCAATAATAATTTTTTGTTATCAGACTATTCTTCAGCTGAAATAACGCATTTCCGCAGGTCAGGAAAGTGTCTGGTCAAAATACCATCTAACTTTTCTTTTGGTCAACCGTTTACCGCTAAATTCCTACCGTTCGTCTGCATTACGCAATGTACCTGCGGATATACGAGATGATGGGCAGCGTGTTACCATGAGAAAAAATTGTTATGAACATTTCCGATTTCACCCAAAGGAGTTGCCCGTGAACGAGACCGTACGTCGCTTTTTGACGATGGTCGATTTTCTGGAGCAGATACTCGGCAAAAACAGCGAAATCGTGCTGCACGATTTCTCGGATCCCGACCACGCCATCGTCGATATTCGCAACGGCATCGTGAGCGGCCGCAAGGTCGGCGGTCCTGCCACCGATCTGGCACTCAAGATCATGCACGATGCCAAGTATCGCGACCTGCCGTTTATTACGGGCTACGAGGGGCGCGGTGCCGGTGGCAAGACGCTGGAGTCGGCGACGTACTTTATCCGTGAGGGTGACGAGATCGTCGGTATGCTCTGCGTCAACACCGACCTCTCGACCGTGCGCTCCATCAACGCCATGGCGCAGCAGCTCATGGCATGCTTCGACGCGGCGCCGGCGCGCACGGAGCCCGCGTCTATCGAGGTCGAAAGTCTTTCGGAGTCCACGCAGGAGCTCATCGACCGCAGTATTGCCGAGCTGCTGAGCGCGCGCGGGCTGGATGTAGCGTCGCTTGGTCAGAGCGACCGCGTGGACGTCATTCGCCACCTCAACGGCAACGGGGTGTTCATGCTCAAGGGTGCCGTGGCCTGCGCCGCCACCGCGCTGGGCATCTCGGAGCCCAGCGTCTACCGCTACCTGCAAAAAGTCCGCAAGGAAGGCTAACGAGCAAAATGGAGCGCGGCTCCACAAGCGATCCGTCACTTAACAAAAGACCCTGCAGCTCGCACGCGCTGCAGGGTCTTTTTGCATGTCATGTTTAGTCGTTGCCAACGCCTTAGAGAGCGGCGACGACCTCGATCTCGACCAGACCGCCAGCCGGAAGGGCGGCAACCTGGAAAGCGCTGCGCGCGGGGAACGGAGCCTCGAACTTGGAGGCGTAGATCTCGTTCACGGCAGCGAAGTCGGCAATGTCGGCCAGGTAGACCGTGGTCTTGACGACATCGGCAAACGTAGCGCCGGCGGCAGTCAGCAGGGCCTCGACGTTAGCAAGGGACTGCTTGGCCTGGGCCTCGACGCCCTCGGGCATCTTGCCAGTTGTGGGGTCGATGCCCAGCTGGCCGGACAGGAACACCATGTTGCCGGCCTGGATACCGGGGGAATACGGTCCGATGGCTGCGGGTGCGTTATCGGAAGACACGACGGTCTTGCTCATGTTTATCTCCTTACGGTTAACTAGAAAGCGTGAGCGCGGCGTTCGCACCGGGAGGCACAGTTCGGTCTGAACACCGCGCTTGATTGGGATAGTACTCAAGGTTTCCGTGCGATGCAAGAATATTATCAGTTTGCGAGAATATTTTATCGCTCAACGGTTTCCCCGAACCGCTGAACGGTTCTCCACGGGGTCAGCCAGCCCAAGCTGCTGAAGACTTTATCCCGCTTGGAGCACGGGCATCGCCTGCCGCAACGGCACCACTATACTTTTGAATATCTGAGCATTTTGAAAGGCAGGATATGACCGCAACCGCCAGTCGAACCACCAACCGCAGACCCGAGCTTTTGGCGCCCGCCGGAGGGCCCGAGCCCTTTGCCGCCGCACTCGCCGCCGGGGCAGACGCCATCTACTGCGGCATGGGCAGCTTCAACGCACGCCGCAAGGCCACCAACTTTACCGACGAGGCCTTTGAGCAGGCCTGCCGCGCCGCGCATCTGGCCGGCTCGCGCGTCTACGTCACGGTCAACATCGTCATCAAGGAATCCGAGATGAGCGATGCGCTGCAGCTCATCCATCGCTGCTCCACGTTGGGCGCCGACGCCTTCATCATCCAGGACTGGGGCCTGTTCTTTGAGGTCAAGCGCACGATGCCCAGCATCGAGACGCATATCTCGACCCAGGCAAACATCCACGACGACCGCGGAACCCTTTGGTGCCGCGAGCAGGGCGCCGACCGCGTGACCCTCTCGCGCGAGCTTTCCATCGACGAGATTGCCGCCATCCACGATGCCGCGCCCGATGTGGACCTTGAGGTCTTTAGCCACGGCGCCATCTGCTTTTGCTACTCGGGCCTGTGCCTGCTGTCGAGCTTTGCCATGGCGGGCCGCTCGGCCAACCGCGGCATGTGCGCTCAACCCTGTCGCCTGCCCTACGAGCTAATTGACGAGAACGGCCGCTCGCTCTCCCCTGCCGGTCGCGAGCGCGCACTATGCCCGCGTGACACCAACACTTCGCAGCTCGTTCGCCGTCTGTATGACGCCGGCGCCGCATCGCTCAAGCTCGAGGGCCGCATGAAGGCCCCTGATTACGTGTACTCCATCGTCGACGTGTATCGTCATCAGATTGATGACATGCTGGCCGGAGCCACCGTTGCCAAGGACGAGGAAGCCGCCCGCCAGCGCCAGCTCAAGCGCTGCTTTAACCGCGACTTTACGCACGCCTATCAGGACGGCACCTCGGGCGACGAGATGATGAGCTATGAGCGTTCCAACAACCGCGGCCAGATCGTGGGCACGGTGCTGGGCAGCCGTCCGGCCAACCGCGATGTGCGCGGCCTCAAGCCCGACGACCGCCGTCGCCGCGCCGCCATCGCCCGCATTGAGCTGTTTGAGCCCGTGGGCAAGGGCGACCTGCTGGAGCTTCGCCACGATAACGAGTTTGACCAGTTCCTGACCACCATTGCCGCCGATGATGCCGCAGCCGGTGAAGTCATCGAATGTCGCGTACCCCGCAGCATGCCCGAGGGCTGCCGCGTCCGCGTGATTCGCAGTCAGCGTGCCATCGACGCCGCCGGCGCCGCGCTCAAGCGCGATGTGCTGCGCCGCCGAGCTGTTGATGTGTCCGTCGTGGCGCGTCTGGGCGAGCCGTTTACCGTTACGCTCACCTGCTGCGACGACCCTTCGCTTACGGCCACGGCCACGGGTTTTACCGTCGAAGCCGCCAAGACCCGTGCGGTCGAGGCGTCCGATCTGGTTGAGCACGTCGGCCGCATGGGTTCCTCTCCCTTTGAGGCTGTGAGCTTTGAGGTGGCGCTCGATGAGGGCTGTGGCATGGGTTTCTCCACCGTACATAAGGTGCGCGCCGCCGCTTGCAAGGCGCTGGAAGAGGCCATTCTGGCGCCGTACGCGGAGCGCGCGAAAACGCTCGAGCTGCCAGCGATTGTCACCAGTGATTCCCGCCCCGCGCCCGAGCACTACCGCGACGAGCCGCAGATCTGCGCCACCGTCACCTCGCTCGAGGCCGCCGAGACAGCGCGGGCGGAGGGTGCAACGCGCATCTATATGACCACCGACGCGCTCGAGGCTGTCGGACTCTCCCCTGCCGATACATTTGAGCAGGGTATCGTGCCCGTACTCGACGAGGTCTGCCGCGCCGTTGACCACGCACGCGTCGACCCGTGGGTTGTTGACGGCGCCACGGTCGCTATTGGCAACATCTCTGAGCTTGCCCTGGCCGCCCAGGTTGGCGCCACAGCCGAGATTCGCTCTTGCCTGCCGGTGCACAACACGCCCTGCATGGAGGCGCTTGCCGCGCGCGGAGCCGGTGCGTTTTGGCTCTCGCCCGAAATCACGCTCGACGAGATTGTCTCGCTCGGCGCCGCCGCGCCCACGGCTCTGGGTATCACCGTCTTTGGCCGCCCGCGCGTCATGACAAGCGAGCATTGCATTCTGCAGGTTGCCAACGGCTGCATCCACGATTGCGCCAACTGCCGCCTGCGCGCCCGCAAGCTGTCGCTCAAGAATATCGACGGCAAGGTCATGCCCGTCCGAACTGACATCCACGGCCGCTCTCGCCTGTACGATGCCTACCCCATCGACCTCACGCCGCAGGTCCCTCAGCTGCTCGATGCCGGCGTGCGTCGTCTCATGGTAGACGGAACGCTGCTCGAGACGGATGAGGTGGGCCGTGCCGTCGCCCGCGTCCGTCGTGCCATCGAAGCAGCGCAGGCCGGCCGTAAGCCCGCCGCCCGTCTGCGCGGGGCGACCTCGGGCTGCATGTTTGTGGGAATCAGCTAACCGAAAGGCTTACACGTGAACGAAGAACCTCAAGTCCTCTACTGCGACGCCTGGCTCATGGCCATCGACAAGCCCGCCGGCATGATCGTCCACGGCGACGGCACCGGCGAGCGCACGCTTACTGACTACGCCAGCGACCTGCTGCTGGCGATGGGCGACGGCTTTGCCGCGACCGACATGCAGCCGCTCAACCGCCTGGACCGCGACACCACCGGCGTAGTGCTGTTTTCGCTCGACAAGCAGACGCAGCCCGCCTTTGACCAGATGGTCATCGACCACGCCTTCGAAAAGCACTATCTGGCGCTGGCCGAGGGCAAGATCGACTGGAACGAGAAGCTCATCGACAAGCCCATCGCCCGCGACCGTCACGACAGCCGAAAGATGCGCGTCGGCGCCAGCGGCAAGCCGTCTCAAACGTGCGTGAAGGTGCTCAAACGTCTTAAGAGCCATCGTGGCCTGCCCGCGCGCTCGTATATCGATGTCGAGTTGCTCACCGGCCGCAAGCATCAGATTCGCGTGCATCTGGCGAGCGAGCGTCATCCCCTGGTTGGCGACGACCTGTACGGAACGCCGCGCCCCTGCGGCCTGATGCTCCACGCCCACAGCGTGTCCTTCACGCATCCCGTAACCGGCGAGCATATCTATATCGAAGCCCCCTGCCCCTGGGAGCCCTAAACCACCACAATGGGGACAGGCACCTTTGTGGTAGTTTTGCCGCAATGGCTCAGCCGCGGTCCCAAAACGTCTCGATCTGTAACAGTTAGAGCTCATTTTCCGGCCTATCTGTTACAGATCGAGACATTCGAATCCCCCTTAAGGGAAAATCTCAATCTGTAACAACAACTCGGCAAAATCGGCCCAAGATGTTACAGATTGAGACAAAGGGACGGTGCGGTTCGGAAGTATCTCACTCTGTAACATCTAACCCACTTTTAACGGTCCAGTTGTTACAGACGTAGACAAACCGGTAGACAACGAAAGCGGCAACGCCCGTGATGGACGTTGCCGCTTTTCTATTGAGAAAACTACTCGGTTTCCGTTGCTAACCACCACAATGGGGACAGGCCCCTTTGTGGTGGTTTTGGCCTTAGCCCGTCCCCTGCTGCTAGACCGTGATGACGTTGTCCATTGCCCGGTACTTGGCGGGGACCTCGCCTGCGGTAATAATCGTTGCGTCGCGGAAGTCCGCGAACTTGACGGGCGCCACCATGCCAAATTTACTGGCGTCCGAGATTACGAAGCGTTTGGCGGTATGGCGCATCGAGATACGCTTGACCTGTGCTTCCTCGATATCCGGTGTGGTGAGACCTTGCTCGGCCGCGATGCCGTTGGATCCCCAAAAGCCGCAGTTGAAGTTATAGCGGTCCAGGGTTGCCAAGGCATCGGGGCCAACGAGCGCCTCGGTCTCGGGTTTGAGCTCGCCGCCCAGCACCACGGTACGCATGCCGCGCAAAGCAAGGTGCTGAGCATGGAGCACGGAATCGGTCACATAGGTGACGCCGTCGAGACGCGGAAGATGCTCGATGAGCTTGAGGGTCGTTGAGCCCGAATCGATATACACAAAGCTATCGGGCTCCACCAGGGCCGCGGCACGAGCACAGATGCGCTCCTTGTCATCGTTATGGAGATCACTGCGTTCGCTGATCGTCAAGTCGCGCGTCACGTGCGCGCGCTCCAGACTCGTCGCACCTCCGTGCACCTTGGCGATACGGTGCGCGCGGTCGAGCGTTTGCAAGTCACGGCGAATGGTGGACGGTGTCACGCCCAGGGCCTCGGCAAGTTCCGGCACGGTAACCGAGCCGGCCTGCTGCACCATCGACACGATCGCATTGAGCCTATCTTCCGCAAGCATCGCTTACTCCTCCTCGGGGTACACGACTCCCCAATCGGCGCGGAGCTTGGTCATAAGCTCCATAACATCAGAAGCATAATCCAGCAGCTCGCGCTTGGAGTCGTCGCCGGCAACGGCCTTCTCAAGATCGGCCATCTCATAGCAAAGGGCGTAAGCTTCGGTGCCGGCGTGGACCTCCTCGCGGTGGCCGTCCACAGTCCACACGATGGTCGCGTGATCGGCGCGCGGATACTCGTTGACCTCGATATAGCACTTGTCGAAGCTGATGACCGAGCGCTTGGGCTGCTTGGAGTGGAGCGTGAGGCTCACAACACCCAGCTGCTGCTCGGCGTTACGGCAGACAATGCCGCCCGCAACGTCGACACCGGTCTCACAGGTGTTGCCCAGCGAGACAACCTCAGCGGGCTGGCTCGCCATAAAGAGGCGCATAACGGAGAGCGCATACACGCCAATGTCGAGCATGGCGCCACCGGCAAGGCTACGGTTGTAGAAGCGGTTGGTCAGGTCGCCGTACTCCTTATAGCTGCCAAAGTTGAGCTGAGCGAGATTCATGCGGCCGAACTCGCCGACATCCATGCGACGACGCAGCTCCTGATACAAGGGCATGTGAAGCACCGTGGTGGCGTCCATAAGGACCACGTTGTGCTCGTCGGCAATGGCGCGGGCCTCGTCAAGCTCGGCGGAATTGAGGGTAATGGCCTTCTCGCAGAGCACGTGCTTGCCAGCTGCCAGAGCGGCTCGCAGATAGGTGATATGCGTGTTGTGCGGCGTGGTGATATAGACTGCGTCAATGTCCGGATCGGCGTAGAGATCCTCGACCGTGCCATAGACCTTCTCAACGCCATACTGCTCTGCAAAAGCCTGAGCCTTGGACAGCGTGCGGTTGGCAACGCCCGCGAGCTTTCGGCCGGCAAGGGCGAGAGACTGAGCCATCTGGTTGGCGATAACGCCACACCCAATTACAGCCCAACGAAGCTCGGGAGCCGTAAAGATGTCGTTTGGGAACGGCTGATTCTGGACCGAGGCAAACGCCGCCTTTGCGGCTGCCTCGGCGTCGAGCGGAGCCTGTTTGGAATCTGCCATGATGTGCCTCCTGAGTCATCGGAAGTCCTTCATTTCTAACAAACCTATAGTCGCACAATTGCGCGCGTATCTGCTCGTGTTTGCGTATTTATTTGCTTATCGGTCATTATTTAGCCATAGTTGGCAGATGTTTGCGCGGCTATGCGCATTGTCGCGCAAGGCTATGCGCGTAAATGCGCATGCGACGATCCTTGTGAAACATAAAGGGGCGGAACACCAAAGCCCTAAAAGACAGACCCAGCTGTATTACTTCACCCCTCTGGGGGCATCAGACATCAAAGGATCGTCCCAAACTGCCGGCACATAGAGACTGTCCCCCCAACGACTGGTCATTTAAGTCTGTCCCCAATGAATGGTCGTCCCCAGCTGCCGACAGAAAATGAACGCCCCCAGGTGCCGGCATTTCAACGGCCACTCATTTAAGTCTGTCCCCAATGAGTAGGGATAGAAAAAGGCCCGGGTGCCGTGGGGCATCCGGGCCTTTGCTAGCAACTTGATGTTGCGGGCAGCTTAGAACTTGTGGCCGCACTTCTTGCAGACGCGCAGCTTGTTCTTGCCGTCCTTCTCGTGACCGACGCGGGTAACCTTACCGCACTCGGGGCAAACGAGATTGACGTTGGAGGCGTCGATAGGAGCCTCCTGCGAAACGATGCCGCCCTGCTGGTTGGCAGCGTTGGGCTTGACGGCCTTCTTGACGACCGAAACGCCCTCGACAACGACCTTGTTCTCGGCGGGGAGAGCACGCAGGACAACGCCCTGCTTGCCGCGATCCTTACCAGAGAGAACCTGGACCTTATCGCCCTTCTTGATATACATATATCTCCCCTAACTACAGGGTCTCGGGAGCGAGCGAGACGATCTTCATGTACTTCTTGTCACGAAGCTCGCGAGCGACGGGCCCGAAGATACGGGTGCCGACGGGCGAACCATCGTTGTTGATGACAACGCAGGCGTTCTCATCAAAGCGAATGTAGGAGCCATCCTTGCGGCGGATCTCCTTAACGGTGCGAACGACGACGCAACGGACAACGTCCTTCTTCTTGACGTTGGCGCCAGGGGTAGCCTCCTGGACAGCACCGATGAACACATCGCCGATGCCTGCATAACGACGCTTGGAACCGCCAAGCACCTTGATGCAGCGAATCTTGCGAGCGCCGGAGTTGTCGGCGACGTTCAGCATGGTTTGCATCTGAATCATGGTAGATGTTCCTCCGAACTAAGAACCGAAGAGAGGTGCGCTGCCTTTATACGGCCTGTGGTATGCAAGCCAGGCATACGCACATCTTCGGAAACGTACAAGTCGTAAGAGCGACTGCTTATTTAGCGCGCTCGACGACCTCGATGAGGCGCCAACGCTTCATCTTGGACATAGGACCTGTCTCTTATACACATCTGACGCTGCCGACGATAAGGC